>JBGTKN010000031.1:0-3751 GCA_041744615.1 Hyphomonas sp.
AGGGCGACCGCGTGCTGGCGATGCGCGCCGCTTCGGTAAGCGCGCGCCAGGCGCGGTCGTGATCACCGATGTCGTGGGCTTCCTTGAACAGCGCATAGTTCAGCCGCGCCGCATCATCGGGCGTCAGGCGGGGGGATTTGAGAGCGGTCTCGATTCCCGCTATATGATTTTGGCCGGCCGTCCAGCGCCGGCAGTCGGCGAGGCCGAAATAGGCGAGGGCGTGTTCGGGGATGGCCGACACGAGCGCCTCGAACGCGGCCGCGGATTCCTCGGTGCGGCCGAGATAGCGCAGGGCGAGCGCGCGGTTATAGGCCGCTGAGGCATCGTTTGGCAGGCCGGCCATCGCCTTTTCGGCATGGCCGAGGCCTGCTTCAAACAGGCCGGCCGTCGCATAGGTGCCTGACAGGATGTCGTGCTGGCGCGGCGACAGGCGGACATGCGTTTCCAGCACCCGCGCCAGTTCCACCGCTTCGCCATACCGACCGCGCTTGGCCAACACGCGGCACCGTTCCGCCGCCAGCATCGAATGCGCCGGATGCGTGACGGGAATAGCGGAGAGCGCATCGGCAAGGGCGCGGTCATCGTCGGCGCTGCCCATCCGGATCAGCGCAGCGCAGAGCAGGACCCAGGCATCTGGGAAACGCGGATCGGCGCGCAGCAGGGTTTGCGCAATGTCGGCGGCGCCAGGCAGGTCGCCCGCACGGAGCCGTGCTTCACCCTGCTGGAGGAGGCGGGTTGCCTCCGCAGAGGCGATCAGGGCCGAACGGGTTCCGGGAGGTAAGGTCATGGGCCGTGTGTTAGCGGCTCCGTCTGCAGCGGTCACTACCAAAAGACCTTGACGGGACGGTAAGGCGCCCGATTATCATGGCCAACAGGGCGTTGAAATCATCTATCTTTGGCGGGAGCATTCCTCATGCGTGTAAAACAGATCGGCGCAGCTTTGGCAGCGCTGGGAATGGCCGGCTCGGGCCTCGGATTTACGGCCGCGTCGGCGCAAGGGGCTGTTGCCCGGGCGGACGTCGGCGCGTTCGTCGGATACGAAACCTTCCGGTCGGCGACGCTGTCGCCGGACGGCAAGTACGTGGCCGGCATCCTGCGCGACAATGACGGCGATCTGCTGATCGTGCATGACCGCACGACGAAGGTGACCAAACCGATCCAGCGCGCGCGCAGTGACCAGAACCTCGAACTCACCTTCGTCCAGTTCAAGGGCGATGACCGCCTGATTTTCGGCTTGCAGCAGAAATTCCAGATCGTGCAGGGCAAGGGATCGCGAAGCACCAAGACGCCGGACCCGACCGATCTCGGTTTCTCCTATACCAGCCGCATCTTCACCAGCGATCTCAATGGGGGTGATCTCAAGTCGCTTTATGATCCCTCCGGTGAACAGGGCTTCCCGCGCTGGGTCACTGCCGCCATCCAGGAAATCCTGCCGGAGGATCCCGAGCACGTCCTCCTGCGCACACCCTCGACTGGTGGCTCTCAGCTGCGCAAGGTCAATTTGAAGACTGGTAAGTCGACGATTCTCGAGACCGGCAGCCAGGATACGATCAACTTCGTTCTCGACAACCAGCAGAAGCCGGTGCTGCGCGAGGACTCGGTCGCCGGCGGCAAGGGCACGGCCTGGCTGCGGCGCGATGCCAAGGGCAAATGGATCGAGATTGTCCGCTTCCGCGGCGAAGAGCGCGCCAATGGCGCGCCCGACTTCCAGGGACTGGGCCGCGGACCTCGCCCCGGCACCGCAATCGTCAGTGGACGGCCGAATGGCCGCGACACGAACGGTCTCTATGTCTACGACGCCGCGACGGGGAACTATGCCGAGCCAATCTACGAAAACGAGATGTTCGACGTCTTCAACGTGATGCGCAATCCGTCGAACGGGCAGATTGCGGGCGCCTGCTATGAAGGCTTCCAGTGGCAATGTGTGCCGTCCGATCCCGTGTTCGCCAGCCACTGGCAGGGTATCGAAGACGCGATCGGCGAGGATGCCAACGTCTATCTCTCCAGCGGCGGCAGCCTGAACGGCTCGTTCCTGGTGATGGTCGATGGCCCGAAGGAACCCGGCGCCTATTTCATCTATGATTCGATGGGCCGCGCGCTGGAGCGCTTCCAGTCGACGCGCCGGGATGTCGATCCCGACCTGCTGCCGTCGAAGATGGTGTTTGACTACAAGGCGGCTGATGGCACCGACATGTGGGGCTATGTGTGGCTGCCGCCCGGCGCGACGTCCGAGACGCGCAACCTGCCGACCATCGTTCTGCCGCACGGCGGACCTGAATCGCGGGATGGCTGGGGCGGGGATCCAATGGCCGGATACTGGTCGTCGCAGGGATACGCCGTGTTCCAGCCGCACTTCCGCGGCGGCTCGGGCACCGGGCGCAAATGGGTCGAAGCGGGTCATGGTCAGTGGGGCCAGCTGATCCAGGAGGATATCAATGACGGCACGCGCGCGTTGATCGCGGCCGGTCATGCCGACGGCAACCGGGTCTGTGTCGCCGGCTGGTCGCATGGCGGCTATGTCGCCTTCACCGCGAGCTACCGCGATACCGAACTTTACAAATGCTCGCTGGCCGGTGCCGGCGTGTCGGACCTGCGCGCGATGCAGGCCTGGGTCCGCAAGGAGCAAGGCGGCACTCAGAGCATCTCGTACAAGTACTGGGCCGGCGCAATCGGCGACCCGAACGCCGACGCCGCCAAGCTCAACCGGTATTCGGCCAACCAGAATGCCGACAAGGTCGGCATGCCTCTGCTGATCGTGCATGGCGAGTTGGATGTGACCGTTCCGGTCGAGCAGTCAGAGATGATGGTGGCTTCGCTGAAGAAGGCCGGAAAGCCTTATGAATACATCGAGCTGAAGGGCATGGATCACTATCTGCGCCGCGATCAGGGCGATGACTGGGTGCAGATCCTCACGAAGGGCAAGGAGTTCTTCGACAAGCATATCGGACCCGGCTGGGCGCCCTGATCGTCCGGACGCCGCAAGGCCGGGAAAGCCCGCCCTCCGTGCACGGATGGGCGGGCTTTTCTATTCCGGCACGAGGTCGAAGGCCACGCTGATGCGTTCGGCGTCGTCATTGAAGGCGTTGACGCCGTGCCACATGTAGGAGGGGAAGAGAACAAGGCGGCCGGGCTTGGGGCAGACTGAGCGTTCGGGCGCGAGGCCGGGGACCGGAAAGTAAGGCGCGCCGAACGTGATCCAGCCGTCCTGCGAATTGCTCTCCGGACGGACGGACGGCGGCACAACCACATAGAAGGCGCTCGAGATCCAGCCCTCCGGATGGATATGGTTCACATGGCTGCCGCCCTTGACGAGTCGTACCGACCAGCACCCCTGCATCCGCCACCGGCCGGAGTTCGGTGCCAGGAAAGGGTGGCCGGCATCATGGCCCAGTGAGGCGAGGTACTGGTCGATCGGCGCTTTCAACGCGGCAAACAGCTTTTCGATCAGCGGATCCTGCGGTACCGCCGGGTTCAGCTGGAGCTGGGAACCGCCGCGCAGGGACTGGTCCAGCGGATGGTTGATGAAGCCGTGAAGTTCACGCAGGCGGTCCGCCAGCGCTGAAATAAACTCGTCCGTAGTCTGAAAGCCTTCGGGTGGCGCGAGGTCGTAGGCCTGCACGAACCGGTCATAGTCATAGGCCGTGCGATACGACGGATCGCCCGCAGCGCGGCGCGCGACGGAGTCGATGGCGATCCATTCCTGATCCGCCGGGTCCAGCGCCAGGCCCCAGGCGGAATGCCCGCGCGCTTC
>JBGTKN010000032.1:0-2576 GCA_041744615.1 Hyphomonas sp.
TGGCAAGGAACAGAAGCGACAGATGCAAGGCGTTAACGAGATCCGGGAAACGTTCCTCAGCTTTTTTGAGAAGAACGGCCATGCCCGCCGGCCATCCGCGCCGCTGGTGCCGCAGAACGACCCGACCCTGCTGTTCGTCAATGCAGGCATGGTACCGTTCAAGAACATTTTCACCGGCGTCGAGGCGCCGTTCGCGCCACGCGCCACCACTTCGCAGAAATGCGTGCGCGCCGGCGGCAAGCACAACGACCTCGACAATGTCGGCTATACCGCGCGCCACCACACCTTCTTCGAGATGCTGGGGAATTTTTCCTTCGGAGACTATTTCAAGGACGACGCGATCCGCCTCGCCTGGGAACTGATCACCAAGGATTACGGCCTCGACCCGAAACGCCTGCTGGTCACCGTCTATGCAGACGACGAGGAAGCCGCGACGATCTGGAAGAAGGTGGCCGGCTTTGACGATTCGCGGATTATCCGGATCGCGACGAGCGACAATTTCTGGTCGATGGGCGATACTGGCCCGTGCGGCCCCTGTTCGGAAATCTTCTTCGACCACGGTGACAAGGTGGCCGGCGGCCCGCCGGGTAGCGCCGATCAGGACGGTGACCGGTTCATCGAGGTATGGAACCTCGTCTTCATGCAGTTCGAGCAGCATGAGGGCGGCAAGCGTACGAGCCTGCCAAAGCCGTCGATCGATACCGGCATGGGCCTGGAGCGCATCGCGGCGGTGTTGCAAGGCCAGCACAACAACTATGATATCGACCTGTTCCGTACACTGATCAGTGCGGAGGAGGACGTCTACGGCCAGAAAGCTGCCGGCGACAAGGCGGCTTCCTTCCGCGTGATCGCAGACCATCTGCGCACTTCAGCCTTCCTCGTGGCAGACGGCGTGCTGCCGTCGAACGAAGGGCGCGGTTATGTGTTGCGCCGGATCATGCGGCGCGCCATGCGCCATGGCCACATGCTGGGCGCGCGCGAGCCGCTGATGCACAGGCTGGTGCCCGCGCTGGTCGCCGAAATGGGCAAGGCTTATCCGGAACTCGGCCGTGCGCAGGTCGCCATCGAAGCCGCCATCGAGCAGGAGGAGGCCCGCTTCCAGCGCACGCTGGGTAATGGCCTGTCACTGCTCGACAAGGCGCTCGCAGAGCTGAAGCCAGGCGCAGCGCTGCCGGGCGATGTGGCGTTCAAACTGTCGGACACCTACGGCTTTCCGCTCGACCTGACGCAGGACATCCTGCGTGGCCGGGGGATGGAAGTGGATGTGGCCGGCTTCGAGGCCGCGCTGGATGTGCAGCGCGACACGAGCCGTGCGGCGGGCTTCTCGTCGGGCGACCGCGCCACCGAGGAAATCTGGTTCGAGGCACGCGCCAGGACCGGGGCGACGAAATTCGCCGGATACGGCGCGACCTCCGGCGACGGCAGGCTGGTGGCGATCGCCGCCGGCGGATACCTGACGGATGAGATGTCGCCCGGCGACGCCGAGCTCGTGTTTGACACGACTCCCTTCTACGCCGAATCCGGCGGCCAGGCGGGCGACCATGGCGAGATAGTCTTCGAGGGCGGCGCCCGCTTCATCGTGCGCGATGTGCAGAAGCGCGCCGGGGATGTGCATGTGCATATTGGCGAGCTGGTGTCCGGGAGTGTGAAGCTCGGTGCGAAGGCGCAGCTGAAAGTCGACGCTGTGCGCCGCAAGCAGGTCATGGCGAACCATTCGGCGACCCACCTTATGCATGCCGCCCTGCGCAAGGTGCTCGGCGCGCATGTCACGCAGAAAGGCTCGCTCGTGGAAGCCGACCGGTTCCGGTTCGACTTCTCGCACGGCGCGCCGATGACGCCGGCCGAGATCGAAGCGGTTGAAGACCAGGTCAACGCCCAGATCCGGGCGAATATCGAAACCGGTATCAAGGTGACGAGCCCCGAGAAGGCGATCGAAGCCGGGGCCTTGGCTCTGTTCGGCGAGAAGTATGGCGAGGAAGTCCGTGTGCTGTCGATGGGCGAGCCGGGCGACGGCGGACGGTCTTTTTCCGTCGAGCTGTGCGGCGGCACGCACGTCGCGCGCACCGGCGACATCGCCGTGTTCGCCATCCTGTCGGAAGGAGGCGTTGCAGCCGGCGTACGCCGCATCGAGGCGGCCACCGGCGCCGAGGCGCTGAGCTATCTCAAGGGCCGAGCCCAGATTGCAGCCGACGTGGCCAAGAGCCTCAAGGTGCCGCTGAAGGATCTTCCGCGCCGCGTCTCCGCGCTGACGGATGAGCGCAAGATGCTGGAGCGTGAACTCAACGACGCCAAGCGCAAGCTCGCGATGGGCGGCGGCGGCGGTGCCTCGGGCCCAGAAGTCATCAACGGCGTCAACCTGATCGCGCGCATCGCCGACGGCGTTGGCAGCAAGGACCTGCGCCCGCTGGTCGAGGAGGCGAAAGCTGGTATCGGCTCGGGCGTCGTCGTGTTCGTCGGCATCGAAGGCGGCAAGGCGGGCATCGCGGTTGGCGTCACCAAAGACCTGGTGGACAGGCATTCGGCAGTCGATCTCGTGAAGGCCGCGTCGGCCGCGATGGGCGGCGCAGGTGGCGGCG
>JBGTKN010000033.1:0-2833 GCA_041744615.1 Hyphomonas sp.
TGGAGGCTCACGCAGCCTGCCAGAGGCGCGCCCGTCAGCAGCGTCACCGCCGCCCGCCGTGTCAGTCCCCGCTCCATCATGCGTGCCTAACGCGCTTCACCTGAACGCTGACCAACCGCAGATTCAAACCCCGCGCCGCGACCGCAAGGCCGCCGCCAGCGTGCCATCATCGAGATGGTCCAGCTCCCCGCCAATCGGCATTCCATGCGCGAGGCGGGTCACCTCCACGCCTTTGTCCTCCAATTGGTCAGCGATGTAGTGCGCGGTTGTCTGGCCATCCACGGTCGCATTCAGGCCGAGGATCACCTCGCGCACGCCGCCCGCCTCGATCCGGCGCACAAGTGCCGCGATGCCAAGGTCGCCGGGGCCGACGCCGTCAATTGCCGAGAGGACACCGCCCAGCACATGGTACCGGCCACGGTACGCGCCGCCGCGCTCCAGTGCCCAGAGGTCCGGCACGTCCTCGACCACGCAGATCAGCGTGTCGTCGCGCCCCGGCAATTGACACACGGCGCAGGGCTGCACTGTGTCATAGTTGCCGCAGGTCTCGCATTTCTGGATCTTCGCGCCAGCCTCCCTCATTGCCTCGGCCAGCGGCTTGAGGAGTTGCTCGTTCCGCTTCAGCAGATGCAATGCGACACGCCGCGCCGAGCGCGGCCCGAGACCGGGCAGCTTCGCGATCAGTTCAATCAGGCGCAGGAGTTCGGGGCCGGCAGAGCGTTGGGACATGGGCGCGCTTTGTGCCTGAGTCCGGTGGCGCTGTCACCCGGGGTCTTTCCGCTCCCCGTCCTTTGGGGAAATCCCATAGCTCTCCAGCAGTTTCCACACATGCGCCGGCACCATGTTCTTCAGTTTCGCCGGTTCTTCGCGCCGCAGGTGGATCACCGTCTCGGCAGCTTTCATCTCCAGCCGCGTGCGTGCGAATTCCAGCCCCTTGGGTCCGATACGCGGCTGCAGGAAGGAGACGAGAGGCCGGACCCAGTTCGGGATCGAGCGCAGCGGCAAACCGCCGGCCGCCAGTTCGACATTCTTGATGAAGGCCGCCACATGCGGCGCGCGCTTGCCCTTTGATCCGGGCGCGGCGGTTACCAGCGCGTCGCCGAGCAGGTTCACCAATTCCTCGCCGCGCGCATTGCGCACGATTAGCCACTGCTCACCTTCGCCGCCCATATAGCCGACCGTCAGGTCACTGAGGGCATTGGTATAGTCGACACAGGTGCGGCAGGTGAGGGGAAAGAAGTCGCGCGGCAGTTTGGAAATCGGCAGCGAGAGAAATGGGATCAGCCGCGTGCGCCCATCATCAAAGCGCAGCTCCACCCGGAAATCGGCGCGGAATTCGAGATACGAGATCGTCTCCGGAGCGGGATCCAGCAGTTTGAGGAAGTCGTGGAAATTCTCCGTGGTTGTATTGTCGGAGCAGGGCGTGCCGATGACGTAGAGCTCCTCGAGACCGAACTCCGCCTCGAGCGCGCGCAAGGCATAGACCTGGCAGGGAATGCCGATAAGCGCGATCCGCTTGAAACGGCGCGCGGCGACTTCTTCCATCAGGGCGATCAGCGGTGAATAGCCCATCCGCATGCCCCTGCACTGAGCCATGTCCTCCGCCCGCGTCACGATCACCGGCTTCGGCCTCCACCGGTCTTCCGGATCAGGTGCCACCGCCAGCACGGCATCTACCTTGCCGGTCGCCAGCAGCCGCTCGCCCAGAGTTGTCGCAATCCCAGTCCATTGCGCGCCGGCCTTTGAAGGCGAAAGGCGCGCGCGGATCATGCGGCGGAACACGCCAAAATGTGTTTCATCCGCTGTCTGATCATTGCGGGTGCGGCCGTGCAGGTGCAGTTCCTGGGCCGGGTAGTCGGGCTGGATGAACTGGCAGGCGCGACCGCACGCTTTGGCATCCGCCATACGCGAGACGCCGCAATCAGTGCAAAGTCCGCGCGGTTCGGGCGGTCGAAGGGGAGGGGTGTAGGGGAGTTGGGTCATCACGCGGAAACTATAGTGCCGCGCCGCGCCAAGTCACGCGGCTTAGAAGGGCAGCTTGAACCCCGGCATCAACCCGCCAAATCCGGCGGTGGCGCTGCGCATCGCATCTTCCATAGCCTGATCGAGGCGTTTGCGCGCATCATTGTGGGCGGCCTTGATCAGGTCTTCGACGATCTCCGGGTCATCGCCCATCAGGCTCCGGTCGATGCTCACCAAGACGAGTTCGCCCTTGCCCTTCAGCTTGACCCGGACGAGGCCAGCGCCAGCGACGCCATCGGCTTCGGTCGCCTCGATCTTGGCCTGAACCTCAGCCATCTTCGCTTGCATGGCCTGCGCCTGCTGCATGATCTGGGCAAGATCTTTCATCGGGTCACTCCGTCACGCCGGGCGGCGCGTTCTGATGTCGATCACATTGCCCTCGGGCGCCGGATTTTCAAGCGGCAGGGTGTCATCCGTCACGTCGAGGATCACCGCGCCGGGAATGGCATTCAGCGTGGCGGCGATGAAAGGATGTTCCTTCGCCGCCGCAATCCGCTCGGCCTTCTCGCGCCGTTCGCGCTCGCGCAGGGACTCGGCATCGGTCTCGGACTCGGTGACCTGCCAATCGAGACTGGTCTCGTTGTCGAGGAAGGTCTTGAGGCGCCCGGCCAGTCCCGGCGGCGCGCCGGGGGCGAGGGCGTAGTTGAGACGGCCGGCGCTGACGGACGCAAACCGGATGAATCGCTCGGTATCCACCTGCAGCGCCACCTCGCGTGCCTCGGTCAGGGCACGGACGATATCGGCAAAGTTGGCGATCCCGCCGGCCGCGCCCGGCGCAGGCTCAAGGGGCGCTTCAGGCTTTCCCGGCGAA
>JBGTKN010000034.1:0-9778 GCA_041744615.1 Hyphomonas sp.
TGGGCATGTTCAGCGTCCCGTACATCTTCAAGTATAAGCAAAGTGCGCGCCAAATCCAATGCGGCGATGCGCGTGTGTTAACCTTTCGGCCGGAGTGCCTCGCGCAGGAAACCGAACGCCCAGCTCATGTGCATGGTTCCCGCCGCCACACCGGCAAGTAGTCCGCAGGCCGACCTCTGCTTGATAGCGACAAGTACAGACGCCAGCGTCAGGATCGATACATATCCCAATGGCAGAAATATCGCCGGCCAATACGCCAGCGAGGCGAGCAAGCCGGACGCCGATCCGAGCAAGGCGACGATCGGCGCCGTCTGGCGCAGTCTCAGGGGCGAGCCATGCTTGCGCACATTCCGGGCCCGCCCGCGCCCATAGCCTTCATATTGTTTCCAAAGCCGCCGGACGCTGCCGCGCGGAATGTAGCGGATGCGGATCCCGGCATCGAGGTAGACGCGCCCGCCCGCCTTGCCGAGACGCGCGTCATATTCGGCGTCTTCGTTGTGGGAGAAAGTCTCGTCATAGCCGCCGATGCGGCGATACCAGCCGAGATCAAATCCCGCATGGTGGCCATGATCGACCCAGCCTGATGCTTTGCCGCCCCGGTGCGCGGCGCCGCCGGAGCCGAGCGGCGTGTCGACGATCCAGGCATTCGCTTTCTCGAAACAGGTCTCGCCCGCGGCGTCCATGGGGATCACGAGCGAGGCTGCCCCGGTACGGACCAGCGAGGTCGCTACCTTCAGGATGAAATTCTCTGGATAGATCGAATGCGCATCGCAGCGCACGAGAATCCGCATCTCCGCGCCCGTGCAGGCGCTGGCAGCAAGGTTAAGTGCGGCCGCCTGCAGACGTTTCGGGTTGTGGAGAACGCTAACGTTCGGAAACTCGCCCTGCAGCCTTTCGACAATCGTCACCGTCTCGTCTGAGCTGCCGCCATCGGCAACAACCAGCGGCACGCGGCGCAGCGACGGCGACCCCGCCATCAGCGACCGGATGCAGGTCTCGATATGGCGCGCCTCGTTGAGCGCCGGAATCACCGCCAGGATCGCCGAAGGCTCGGCAACCGGCGATGAATCAGCGTTCTGGAGGTTTTCGGTCGGCGTCATGGCGAACATCAGTCTTTGGGCTCCGGAGAGGGCGAACCGGCAGGAGGAGCAATAATTGTTCCAGAAAGAGATTTCGCCTGTGCCGGGCCGCTCCTGCTGGGGAATCGGAGATTAACGCAGCCTGAATTGATCCCATACCCTTGGGGACGGGCTTGCCGAGTCCGGTGGACTACATACTGTGTCTGAAAACCAGATTGAGGGAGATACGCACATGATCGGTGTTGTCGCAAAACTGAAGATCCAGGACGGAAAGCAGACCGAGTTCGAACAGGTTGCAAAGGACCTGATGGCGAAAGTCAAAGCCAACGAGCCGGGCTGCCTGACTTACCAGCTCTACAGGACCAAGGGTTCGACCACCGAATACATCTTCATGGAACAGTACGCCTCGCAGGACGCCCTTAAGGCCCACGGGCAGACCGAGTATTTCAAGGCCGCCGGTCCCAAGCTCGGCGCCGTGCTCGGCGGAGCGCCCGAGATCGCCTATTACGACATCGTCGAATAGGCGGAGGGGCGGCCATGGATCTCTCGCTTTCGCCGTCTGACCTGAAGTTCCAGAAAGAAGTCCGCGACTGGATCGCGGAAAACTTCGACCCGGACCTGCGCGCCCGGATGGCGCTGTCGAAGAATGGCTATGTCGACAAGGCAAGCCAGGTGGCCTGGCAGAAGAAGCTCGCCTCGAAAGGCTGGATCGCGCCGAACTGGCCGAAAGAGTATGGCGGTCCCGGCCTGTCCACCACCGAACGCTACATCCTGCATTCCGAACTCTCGGGTGCCGGCACGCCCAGCGTCGCGCCTTTCGGCGTCTCGATGGTCGCCCCCGTAATCATGGCCTTCGGCAATGACGCGCAGAAGAAACAGCACCTGCCGAGCATCCTCTCCTCCGACGTCTGGTGGTGCCAGGGCTATTCCGAACCCGGCGCTGGCTCCGACCTCGCCGGCCTGCAGATGAGCGCCGTGCGCGACGGCGCCGACTATATCCTCAACGGCTCGAACATCTGGACCACGCTCGCCCAGTGGGCCGACATGATCTTCTGTCTGGTCCGCACCTCGAAAGAGGGCAAGCCGCAGGAAGGCATCTCCTTCATCGTCTTCCCGATGACGCTGCCCGGTATCACCGTCCGTGCCCTGCCAACGCTCGACGGCCCGGCCGAAGGCCAGCACGAGATCAACCAGGTCTTCTTCGAGAACGTCCGTGTAAAGATCAGCGACGCCCTGATTGGCAAGGAGAACTCGGGCTGGACCTACGCCAAGTATCTGCTCGAGTTCGAACGCGGCAACGCCTACGCCCCCGGCCTGCGCCACATGCTCAACAAGACCCGCAAGGTCGCCTCGAAAGAGTATGACGGCAACGAACCGGTCATCCGCAATCCGGATTTCGCGCGCAAGCTCGCGCTCCTCGAAATGCGCATCGACACCCTCGACGCCACTGAACGCCGCGTCCTCTCCTCGCTCTCTGCGGGCCAGAACGTCGGCCCGGAAAGCTCGATGCTGAAATGCGCCGGCTCCGAGGCCCAGCAGGCGATCACCGAGCTCACGCTCGAAGCGGTCGGCCTCCTCGCCAATCCCTTCGTGCAGGACACGGTGGCCCTCGCCGGGCCGGGATCCAACGCCGAATCGCCGACGCCTGAGCATGCCCTCACGGCCGCACCGAGCTATTTCAACTACCGCAAGACCTCGATCTATGCCGGCTCCAACGAGATCCAGCGAAACATCATGGCCAAGGCTGTGCTCGGCCTCTGAGGCCCGTGACTGACACCCTGATAGGAACGCCCCGATGACGACAGCGACCGCTGCCAAGCCAAGCCTCTTCACGCGCCTGTCCTTCGGGGTCGGCGGGGCGGCGTCGGGCATAAAGGATAACGGGTTCGAATACGTCCTGCTGTTCTTCTATTCGAATATTCTCGGGGTCGACGCCGCCCTCGTCGCGGTCGTCCTGCTGACTGCCCTGATCATCGACGCGGTTTCCGATCCCGTCGTCGGCTACTGGTCGGACAACCTGCGCACGAAGTATGGCCGCCGTCACCCGTTCATGTACGCCGCGCTGATCCCCGTCGCGATCGCCTATTTCCTGACCTGGAACCCGCCCGCCGGCGTCTCAGGCAACGACCTCTTCCTCTGGCTTCTGGCCACGACAATCTTCGTGCGCCTCGCCTTCACCTTTTACGAAGTCCCCAGCACCGCGCTCGCCGCCGAACTCACCCAGGACTATGATGCGCGTACCTCGCTGATGTCGCTGCGCTACTTCTTCGCCTGGTTCGGCGGCCTGTCGATCCAGATCCTGCTCTTCTGGTTCCTGCTCGTGCCGACGCCCGAGATCCAGATCGGCGTCTTCAACGTTGCCGGCTGGAATACCTACGGCATGGTCGCCGCCGGCTGCATCTTCACCGCGGTGCTGATCTGCGCCGCCGGCACCCACAGGCACATCCCGAACCTCAAGGCGCCGCCCGCTGCGCGCAAGCTGACCCTCGGGCTGATCTTCAAGGAAATCTTCGAAACCGTCTCGAACAAGTCCTTCCGCGCCCTGTTCCTCGCCACGCTCTTCGGCCTCGTCGCAACCGGCATCTCGGCGACGCTCAACCAGTACATCAACACGATCTTCTGGGGCTTCAACAACCAGCAGATCGCGATGATCACCGCCGCAGTCTACATCTCCGCCATCCTGGCCCTGATCATCGCGCCGATGGTCGGCAAGACCTTCGGCAAGAAGCGCGGCGCCATCACTATTGGCATCCTCGCCTTCTCAATCGCGCCGATGCCGGTCATCCTCCGCCTGCTCGGCCTGCTGCCGCCCAATGGGTCAGAGGCGCTGTTCAACATCATCATCACGATCACGATCTTCGACCTCGCCCTGATCATCGCCACCCAAATGCTGATGGGTTCGATGGTCGCCGACATTGTCGAAGACAGCCAGATGCAGACCGGCCGCCGCTCGGAGGGCATCTTCTTCGCCGGCATCAGTTTCATCCGAAAACTCTCGCAGGGCGCCGGCGTGCTGACCGCTTCAGCAGTGCTTTCGGTCGCCGGCTTCGCGCAGGGCGGCGGCGGGGCAGGGGCGAGCGAGGAGTCGATCCGGACCCTCGGCTGGGGCTACGCGATCTCGCTCCTCTGCGCCTGGACGCTGATGCTCCTCTGCGTCAGCTTCTACCGGATCAGTCGCGAATCACACGCCGAAAACCTGCGGACGCTGGGCGAACGCGAGGCTGCGGCGAACGGTCCCGCCGTCCCCTGACGGAAATGTCATGAAGGTACGAATTGCGCCGCATTTCGCGCCGCAATAGAGCCATGTTCATGACCGATCCACGATCCATGACCAAACATGTCTCCAAGCTCCTCGCTTTCCTCAGCGTGGCCGTCCTGATGCTGCTGACGGTCGCGCTCGCGCCTATGTTCTCGCAGGCCGAGCGGGCGCCGGGCGAAAGCGTTGCCGCCGCCGTCAACCAGACCGCCGAATCGCCCGTCATGGCCGAAGCGCGCGTGGCCACGCCGGTCGTGCCGCAGTCGCAGGACCAGATCTATCTCAGTTTCGCCCCGCTGGTGAAGAATGCCTCTCCGGCGGTCGTCAACGTCTACACCGCCAAGAATGTGAAAAGCCGCGTCACCCCGATGGAGCAGCTGCTCTACGGCGTTCCGGCCCAGGGCAGCGTCCAGAACTCTCTCGGCTCCGGCGTCATCGTCGGCGCGGACGGTGTCGTCGTCACCAACAACCACGTCATCCAGGGCGCCGACAGTTTCCGCGTTGTCCTCAGTGACCGGCGCGAATACCCGGCCGAACTGCTGCTTGCGGACGAGCGCACAGACCTTGCCGTCCTGAAGATCGACATCGGCGCCGAACGCCTGCCGACCCTGACCTTCGCCGACACGCGCGCCGTGCAGGTGGGCGATCTCGTGCTCGCCATCGGCAACCCGTTCGGCGTCGGCCAGACCGTCACCAACGGCATCATCTCGGCCACCGCCCGCACCGATGTCGGCGTCTCGGACTACTCCTTCTTCCTCCAGACCGACGCGGCCGTGAACCCCGGCAACTCTGGCGGCGCCCTGATCAACACAAAGGGCGAGCTCGTCGGCGTCAACACCGCGATCTACTCGCGCACCGGCGGCTCGGTTGGCATCGGATTCGCGATCCCGTCGGAAATGGTCAAGCGCGTCGTTGACGCTGCCGTCAATGGCGGCACCTTCGTACGCCCCTGGCTCGGCCTCGCCGCGCAATCGGTCAGTTTTGACATTGCCCGCACGCAAGGCCTCGACCGCCCGATCGGCGTGATCGTCACCGAAGTCTATCCGGATGGCCCGGCCGCCAGGGCGGGCCTGCGCCGCGGCGACCTCGTGACCGCTATCGATGGCCGCGAAGTTTTCGACGAAAAGGGCCTGAAATTCCTCGCCGCCGTCCGCAATCCGGGCGAACAGGCGAAGCTCACGGTGCTGCGCGCCGGCAACGCCCAGTCGATTGATGTCCAGGTCGAACCCCCGCCGGGCGCGACGGCGGCCGACCTCGTGCAGATTGCTGACGCTTCGATCTTCAACGGCGCCCGCGTCATCGAACTCTCCCCGCGACTGGCCGAAGAGAATGGTCTTGACCCCTTTTCGAAAGGCTCCGGCATCTATGTCCACTCGGTCACCCGCGGCACCATCTCGCGCAACTACTTCAAGCCGGGCGACATCATCCGCGCCGTAAACGGCAAATCGACCCGTACTGTGAAAGACCTCGAAAGCGTGCTTTCGACGGGCGGCAACAGCTGGGAAATCGAAATCGAACGCAATGGGCGTACCGTGAAGGGCACTGTGCGGACCTGATCGGCCCCAAACACTTCGGGGAGTTCGTGGAGGCGAGGAACTTCCCCGATCCGGAAGCCCCACTGTGCTGGCCCTTAGCCGCTGCGGCCGAGTGCAGCCTGCAGCAAATTTTCTCCTCTGAGCTGCATCCAGCCGCCGCTTTCATTGCATCAAAGGCGCAGAGAACCTGCGGGGAGCCCGATGCGCCTGATTTCGACATTTGCCGTTGCCGCCGTCCTGATCACTGCCTGCGCTTCGCCGCCCGAGCCACCAGAGACCCCGGTTCTGACGCTTGAGCCCGTGGCGCCGCGCGCCTTCGATCCGCGCGACCTGCAACCGCGCCTGTTTGGCCAGCCCACCGAAGTCCTCGTGCTGGCTACGCCCCACCTCTCCGGCGCACCGGACGGTTTCGATCCGGACGTTCTGGAACCCCTCCTGGACCGCCTTGCCGCCTTCAAGCCTGACCTGATCGCCATCGAAAACCTGTCGGGCGAAAGCATCCAGAGTCTCAAGGCCTACGAGGCCATCTATCCCGACTCCGCCTCGACCTACGGCGGCCGCATCCTCAAAGGTGCCGGCTTCGCAGAGGCCGGGCTTGGCCTCACGCTCCCCCAGGCCGAAGCGGAAGTGCGCCGTGTTCTGAGGGACTGGCCGATGGTGCCGGCGCCTGCCCATCGCCGCCATCTTGCCGCGCTGTTTGCCGCGTCGGGCGATCCGCACTCCGCCCTGGTCCAGTGGTGGCGCTTGCCGGAGACAGAGCGCATCGCTGCCGACGGCGTCTCGCCGGACCTCGCCGCTTATTTCGCCGAGTACGACACGCGCAGGAACGAGAGTCACCAGATTGCCGGCCGCCTTGCCGCGCGGCTTGGGCTCGAGCGCGTCTATCCCACAGATGATCATTCGGCCGACGATCTGCTGACTTTTGCCGAACCGGACCTGATTGCCTTTTTTGAGGATGTGGATCTTGAAGCGATTATCGCCGATCCCGCCAACGCACAGATCATCAAGGCGGGCGAACACCTGACCACGCCGGAAGAAGTCCTCGATACCTACCGCTTCCTGAACACGCCGGAGGCCGGCGTCGCAGATGTCGCCCTGCAATGGCAACTGATGCTCGATCGTCCGACCCCGAACAATGTCGGACGCCTGCGCATGGCGGAGTGGGAAGCGCGAAACCTGCGCCAGGTGGCGCATATTCGCGAAGCCATGGCCGACGCGCCGGGCGGCCGTGTGCTGGTGATTGTCGGCTCAGCCCACAAGCCCTGGTTTGATGCCTATCTCGGCATGATGAGCGATGTGAGGATCGTCGATGCCGTAAAAGCGCTGGAATAGCCAACCTTCACTTTAGGGCGTGCAAGACCACCGGCAGGTCCTCATATCCGCGTACGAAATTGGAATGCACCCGCTTCGGCGGGCCGACCACTTCGATATGCTCGAACCGCTTCAGGATCTCTTCCCACAGGATGCGCAGCTGCATCTCGGCGACGCGGTTGCCCATGCAACGATGGATCCCAAAACCAAATGAAATATGCCGGCGCGCATTCGCCCGGTCGATCAGGAACTCGTCGGCGCGCTCGATCACCTCCTCATCCCGGTTGCCGGAAACGTACCACATGACCACCTTGTCGCCTTTGCGGATCAGCTTGCCGCCGAACTCGATATCTTCCAGCGCCAGCCGGCGCATGTGCGGCAGCGGCGTCTGATAGCGGATAATCTCGGAAACCATATTGGTGATCAGGCTCGGATCGGCTTTCAGTTTCGCATACTCGGCTGGAAATTTGTTGAGGAAGTAAACGCCGCCGGAAATCGAGTTCCGCGTCGTGTCATTACCACCCACAATCAGGAGCATCAGGTTGCCCATCAGCTCCATCGGGTTGTTGATCATGTCTTTCGTGTCCGGATTGTGGGCCAGCAGCGAGATGAAATCCATCTTCTGCGGCGCCGCCGCCCGTTCCATCCAGAGGCGCGAGAAATACTGCACACACTCGGTCAAGTGCTTCATCCGCCATTCCATGTCGGCGCCGACAATTCCGGCGGCGTCCGTCGTGGTCGCCACATCCGACCAGAAAGGCAGCTTGTGCCGGTCCTCGAACGGAAAGTCGAACAGGGTTGCCAGCATCTGCGTGGTCAATTCGATCGACACCTTGTCGACCCAATTGAACCGCTCGCCGATCGGCAGGCTGTCGAGAATGTTGATCACGCGCGAGCGGATCAGGCCTTCGAGTTCGGCCAGCTGCATGGGCGCCACGGCGGGCTGCGCCGCCTTGCGCTGGATGTCATGGATCGGCGGGTCCATCGCGATGAACATCGGCGGATAGATGCCGTCGCTCGGGTCCCCGATGCCGATGCTCGGGCTGGAGGAGAAGACCTTGTGGTTCGTGTCGACGGCGACGATGTCGTTGTATTTGGTGATCGACCAGTACGGCCCGACCAGGCTGTCCGGGCAGTAATGCACCGGCGCCTCTTTCCTCAGCCTGCGGAAATATTCCCAATGCAGGTCCTGCTCGAACAGTTCCGCCTTTGAGACGTCAAACGTCTCCAGCGGCAAGGTCCACGGATCTGGAATGCCGGCGCTCGCGCCGTGCCAGGTGTCAGCCATCGATCTTCCTCCACGGGCCATCTGTGCGGCCTCCGGGAAACCATAGCGCGAAGCGCGGCCTCCGCAAACGTCTCAGGTCGCGCCAATCGTTGTGCGGTGCAGCAGCCGGTCATGGCCCGCATATCCGCCGGTCGCCATGTGAAGGGTGCAACGGTTGTCCCACATCACAAGCATGTCCGGCGACCATTTGTGCCGGTACTGGAACTCCGGCCGCGTCTGCCAGCGATAGATTTCGGAGGCGAGGTCCCAGCCTTCTGACGGGTCCATGCCTTCGATGCCGATGATATAGCCTGCCGTTCCGAACAGACATTCGCGGCCGGTTTCGGGGTGTTTGTGAATGATCGGATGGGTCTGCGTCGCCTGCGCATCATCCGACGGCCGGATGTCCATGCTCCGGCCCTTGTCGCCAGCGCCGTAAAAGCCGCTTGGGGCATAGGCATTCTTCGCCGAATGAACGGCGCGCTTGCCTTCGATCCGTTTGCGCAGATCGGCCGGCATTTGTTCGAGCGCGAGGTACTGGTTCGTGAAAAGCGTATCGCCGCCAACCGGCGGGATCGTCTTGCCATAGAGACACGTGCCTTGCGGCGGTCTGGCCTGGAAACTCCAGTCCGTATGCCAGCTTTCAGCGAAGATCGGGGACGTCTCGTCCGCCTTCCGCTTAACTGCGATAATATGCGGATGGCCGGGAATCGGCGCGATGAATGGGTCATCGCCAAACGGGCCGAAATTTAGAGTGTAGGCCTCCAGCTGATCGTCCGTCAGTTTCTGGTCGGGAAAGGCCAGCACTTGATGTTCGAGCCAGGCGGCACGAACTTCAGCAATGGTGTCTATTGTCATCGGTTTCGACAGGTCCACGCCGCGCACAGCCGCGCCGCAAGCTTGCCCCGAAGGTGTGATCTCCAGCTGCATGTTTTCCTCCCGGCAATAGGCTGCATTTTTTCACAGCTTACCACAATGGCCGCGCTCGCCTAGAAAGCCTCTGATGACGGACCTGTTCGACTCTGCTGGCCTATCGGACGGCGCGCCACGGCCGCTTGCCGACCGGCTGCGCCCGCAAACGCTGGCCGATGTGGTAGGGCAGGATCACCTGATCGGGCCGGAAGGCACGCTGTCGCGGATGCTGGCGGCAAACCGGCTCTCCTCGATCATCCTCTGGGGGCCGCCGGGCACGGGGAAAACCACGATTGCGCGGCTTCTGGCCGAAGGCACGGGGCTCGAGTTCGAGGCGATCAGCGCGATCTTTTCGGGCGTGAAGGAACTTCGGGCGGCTTTCGAGCGCGCCGAATCGCGCCGCAAGATGGGCAAGGGT
>JBGTKN010000035.1:0-2486 GCA_041744615.1 Hyphomonas sp.
CCCGCGCCGTGATACCCGGCACATTGATATCGGCGCCGATCACGGACACGATGGCGACCCGGCTCATGGCGACGGTCGCGCCGGGAAGAGCCGCCTCTATGTCGGCCGTCGCGCGTTTCAGCGCTTTGCGCGAACCATCCACATAGTGGGTAATCGTGTTGGCATTCGAGCATTTCGACACGATACGTATGGCATGCCGCGTCAAGGCGTCGAGCACCGCCGCATCATATCCCTTCTCGCCGACCATATCCTGATCGAACACTTCCAGCGCATAGATGCCCTTCATCCCGGTGACGATTTCGGCGCGCGGCGCATCCGGCGCGTAGTCCGCCGAAATCACCGTGCCTTCATCAAGGGGATCAAAGGTATTTTTCACACGCAGCGGGATACCTGCCTGACGCAAGGTCTTGGCGGCCTTCGGGTGCACGGCCTCCATGCCCATGTTCGAAAGCTGGTCGGCTACATCGAAATTGGTCGATCCGATCTTGCGCACCTTGCCGGCGCCCACAAGTTTCGGGTCGGCGCTCGACAGGTGGAACTCCTTGTGGATGATGGCCTCATCGGCGCCAACGTGCGCTGCCAGACGCGCAAACGTAACCTCCGTATACCCCCGGCCGAACTGGCGCACGAGCCCATCCGGGCAACTGGCATAGCCGGTGACAATCGGCAACTCCTGCGACAGGTCGATCCCAGCCAGCGCTTCTTCGATACGTTCTTCCAGAGAAAGTGCGCGGCCATCCCGCCAGCCTGTCAGGTCGATGCAGGTAGCGTTCACGCCTTTCTGACGCAGCAGGAGCGCCGTATTGAAGGCAGAATGCGCCTCGCCGAGCGATGACAGGACTTCCTTGACGGTCGCCAGGTTTTCGTCCAGCCGGAACTGGCCATAAGCGCACAAGCGGTGGAGATCGATCAGGCAGTTGCGCACATCCTCGATCCGCTCCCGGATGAACGTATCCGCCACCTCCTGTTCCAGTGTGCCGGCGAAGATCTCTGCGTTCCGGGATTCCATCGCGACTGCAACGGATGAGAGCGCTTCGGTCCACACCCACTTGTTGCCGGCGCCCGCAAACAGGCTGTACACCCCCGGCGCGCCGGACTTTTTGTGCTCAAGCAAAAGATTGGTCATGCCCGAATAGGCTGAGACCACAAAGATCCGGTTGTAGAGATCCTTGCCTTCTCGCTTGCCGATCAGGACGTTTCCGACCACGGCTTCAGTATTGGCAATCGACGTGCCACCGATCT
The DNA here is from genome assembly GCA_041744615.1 of Hyphomonas sp. Classification (GTDB taxonomy): domain Bacteria; phylum Pseudomonadota; class Alphaproteobacteria; order Caulobacterales; family Hyphomonadaceae; genus Hyphomonas. The sequence goes on from JBGTKN010000035.1 coordinate 1,243, forward strand.
TCTCGACTGTCCGGAACATGTCAGCGTCCTCCGGCCTGCAAAAGCGAACTCGCTTTCAGCGGACGGAGCGGTGACTGCACCTTGCGGTGTGCAATGAACTCAGGACGCGGACGCGTGCGACCGAAGGGTTCGATCAGCCTGTTGCTCCAGGCGTTGAACACAAGGAAGCCGTTGATCCGCTCGAACGGCGTTATGTTGCTGTTGGAGCCGTGCATCGTGTTGCAGTCGAAGATCACCACCGAGCCGGCTTTCGGCGCCGGCGCAGCGATACCGCCTTGATCTGCGAGCTTCGAGAGACTCTCCGTATCCGGAATACCGTAATCCTGCTTTCTGAGCGATTCCCGGTAATGATCCTCAGGCGTCTGGCCGACACAGGTCACGTAGGACTTGTGGCTTCCCGACATGAACATGGTGGGCCCGGACTGCGGATGGTTGTCGGTAAGCATGACCGACATCGACACGGCACGCATCCGCGGCATCCCGTCCTCTGTGTGCCAGGTCTCGAAATCCGAGTGCCAGTAGAAATCCTTGCCGCGGAACGCCGGTTTGTAGTTTATCCGCGATTGGTGGATGTAGACTTCATCGCCGAGAATGTAGCGTGCCAGCCCGGCCAGACGCGGGTCCGCCGCAAGGCGGGCGAACACCATAGACTGCTCATGCGGCGCAAAGACGGAGCGGACCGCTTCAGCACCAGTTTCGCCGCGCTCGGAAATGCGGGTCTCCGGTTGCAGACCATCCTGCTTGCGAAGCGATCTCGCCTCGGACGCAAGCCTGCGCACTTCCTCAGCCGAAAACACCTCTTCCAGAACCATGAATCCGTTCTGGGCGAAGCCGTCGATCAGGGCCTGATCAATCGGGGGCGCTTGCCCCGGCACACCATGCACAACCGGGTCGCGGCGCTCCAGCCAGTGCGGCTCGGCGCGTTGGCGCGAAGGATACAGATCGTCAATAAGTTCGCTGTTCATCGCGGCCTCCCTCATGCCGATTCCGGCAGTTTGACATCGGCTGCATAGGCGCCGTCCGGTCCATGCACTTCCTTGCCCGTCACAGGCGGATTGAACACGCAGGCCATCACCATCGGCCCGGCGGCATCCGCTCTCAGGACATGCCTGTCGTTCTGATTGAGCGCGTACATCACGCCCGGACGGATCGCGTGGCGCTCGCCGGTCGCGAGGTCTTCGAGCGAACCGGTGCCTTCCATGCAGAAGACGCTCTCCAGATGGTTCTTGTAGTGCATCCGGAGT
>JBGTKN010000036.1:0-3212 GCA_041744615.1 Hyphomonas sp.
CAGGTCTGCGGGTCGCAGCGGTTCCAGCGTCTGGGCGGTTTCGTCGTGACCCAGCGCCATAATGTGGGCGCCGTGCGTGGAGGCGATCTCCAGAATCTGGCCCATCGCGGCGCGTTCGCGCGCCGGTCCGGTGACCGCGACCCAGGGCGCGCTACCGTAACGTTGGGCGAGTACGTCGATCACCGTTCCGAGGTCTTTGAGGCTGCCCATGATCGGCAAACCGCGCACGGCCCGCCCGGGTTCCTTGCCGTTGACATCGATCAGGCCGAGGACACGAACCGTCGTGCCATTGCTGGCCGATTCTAAGCGGCGCAGCACGTCGATCCAGCTGGCAGGGTCGCCGACGAGAAGCACCGGCTGGCTCTGACGCGGGATGCGCTGGAAGATCTGGAACGGAGCGTTGGTGGAGCGGTAGCGTGCGACCATGCGGCCGGCGAAAGCCGCGGCCGTCCAGAGCGCCGTGGCCACGAGCAGGGACGGTAGCGGATCGATCAGGCGGCCGTTGAGCGCGACCATCACCGGCAGATAGAGGAAGACCGCCAGGGCGATGCCCTGCACCAGCCGGACCGCATCAGGCGCACCCATGTGGCGCCAGACCTGGCGGTGAACGCCGCCGATGACGAAGCCGGCCGCCGCAGCGAGCATGAAACTGGCAGTCGCGAGAATCCAGGCATCGAAGGAAAAAGCGAGAACGTCGGGATCCGAGTAGACCATCGCAAAGTGGGCGAGCGTCATCGCCAGGCCAGCCATGGCCACATCGAAGGAAAGCGTGAGAGCCATTGCGCGCCGGGCGGCGTCTTTGGATTTCACGATCTCTACTCCCTCACACTGAAACGCCGGAGCGAATCTTTCGCTTAGTGCCACTGATCGAAGCGGGCGGAAACCCTGCTGTCATTGCAAAAATGTAATCCACAGCGGGAAAGTGCAATCAGGTTCAGACATGGCACATCACTGACAATTCTTTGCGCACGCCTGCGCTGCGGGAGGGGCCAAATGCCCGGCTGGAAGCCCGTCTCATTCATGCAACATGATCTCGGATAAGTTGATCTCGCGGCCAGGACGCTGCAAACTGTCGACAACCCGTTCGGGGCGAAAGTGTAACCTATCTCTCCGGAACGTTCTGTTACCTATGTGTCCGGGTCGGACAAGTGAAAGTGGTGGGCCCGGCAGGACTTGAACCTGCGACCAGACCGTTATGAGCGGTCCGCTCTAACCAACTGAGCTACAGGCCCTCCTGTGCAGGTCGTTTAGGCGCCGCAAGGGCGCCTTGCAACGGCCTTGTTCGGTGCTGAAGAGAGGCGTACCGCTTTGATCCCAAAGCATTGGAGACTCTCATGTACCGCCCCTCACTTGCCTTTGCCGCCCTGTTCCTTGCCGCGGCACCCGTCGCCTGCGCTCAGATGCCGTTTGTGTCCGCTGCCACGCCCCTCCTTGCGAGCCCTGCCGCCATGACGATGAACCACAATTCCATCCAGCCGGAGACCACCCTCCAGATCAACGCCGAAGCCAAGATCAACATGGCCCCGGATATCGCTTATATCACGGCCGGCGTCACCGAAGAGCGCACCAGCGCCGGCGAGGCGATGACCGCCCAGGCAGCGGCGATGAACGGGGTGTTTGCGGCGCTCGAGAAAGCCGGTGTGACCAAGAAGGACATGCAGACCTCGGGACTCAGCCTCTATCCGCGCTATGACTATCTGGAAGTGAAGCAGCGCGATGGCAGCACGCGCGGCGAACAGAAACTCGCAGGCTACGTCGCCAACAACAACATCACCGCCCGGGTACGCAATCTCAACACGCTGGGCGCCACGATCGACAGCCTCGTGAAGGCCGGCGGCAACACGTTCTCGGGCGTCTCGTTCGCCATCGAGAACGATAAGGAGATCAAAAACCAGGCGCGCACGCAGGCGATGAAGGAAGCCATCGCGAAAGCAGAACTGTATGCACAGGCCTCGGGCCTGAAAGTCGCGCGGATCGTGACGATCAGCGAAGGCTACGAGTATTCGCCGCAGCCGCAGATGATGGCGCGCGCCGAAATGGCGATGGATTCGGGGGCTCCGACGCCGATTGCCGGTGGTGAAGTCGGCGTGACGGCGAGCGTCAGCGTGCTGTTCGAACTGGTGAAGTAGCCCTTAGAGGTAGCCTTCCGCCAGAAGGTCCTTCATGTCGACGAGGCCGAGCGGTTTACCGGCTTCGTCGACGACGAAGGCGTTCGAGATCCGGTTTTCGCTGAGCTGCTTGATCACGACCTGCATCCGTTCATCGGGTTCGATTGTGCGCGGGGATTTCGTCATGACGCCGCTCGCCGGTGCGCCGGTCTTGCCGGCGAGCATAGCGCGGCGCAGGTCACCGTCCGTGACCATGCCAATCAGGGCGCCGCTCGCATCGACAACGCCGGCACAACCCTTGCGGCCTTCGGAGACCGCATAGACAACGGCCTCGAAGTTATCGTCCGCGCGGATCAGCGGGAGCGATTCCTTCTGTTCACGGACATAATCGCCTGCAGTCTGGAGTGACCGGCCGAGCTTGCCGCCGGGATGGCGAAAACCGAAATCCTCACGCGAGAAACCACGCCGGGCCATCAGCACGATGGTCAATGCATCCCCGAGGGCGAGGGCCATCGTGGTCGAGGAGGTCGGCGCCAGGCCGTTCGGGCAGGCTTCCGGGACGGTCGGCATTTCCAGCAGCACATCCGCGAAGCGCCCGAGCGTCGAGTCGGCAGCGCGGGTCATCGCGATGACGGGAATCTCGTTGCCTTTGCAGTACCGCAGGAGATCGACCATCTCGCGGCTTTCGCCCGAGTAGGAAATCGCGATCAGGACCGAGCCGGGTATCAGCATGCCGAGATCGCCATGGCTGGCTTCGGTCGGGTGGATGAAGAAGGCAGGCGTGCCGGTCGAGGCGAGGCTGGCGGCGATCTTCTGGCCGATATGGCCGGACTTGCCGACGCCGGCGACGACGACGTGCCGGTCTGTCGAGAGAATCCGCTCCACCGCCTCGATCAGCGATGGGCCGAGCGAGATCTCGAGCTTGTCGAGTGCATCGCGTTCGATCCGGATCACGCTCCGGGCGAGGGTCAGGTCTGAGTTAGCGCTCACGGTTCAAAGGCTCCCGGGCCAGGTCAGGACAGCGAGCGGCGTTGTGCGGGACCCGGGCGGCTTCGGCAAGTCCCCGGTTGCGGCGGGCGTCAGCGGCGCGTCTGGCGCAGGGTG
>JBGTKN010000037.1:0-1825 GCA_041744615.1 Hyphomonas sp.
CAACAACCGGCGACTGCTCGCCCCCATCGGCTATATCCCGCCCGCCGAGGCCGAACAGGCCTTCTTCGCCAAACGCAACACCCTCGACCAAGCCGCCTGACCGTTGTAGCAATCACCCTCCGGTAAAGCCGGGGCGGTTCAATCCTTGGGTGAGTGATGCAGTAGCAAGCTGGGCGTCCGCGCTATGCCTGCGAAGTAGGCCCCATAGTAGCCATCCGTCACATATCAACGACTTACGGGCCAGAGACTGTTGGATCCCAGTTCCCGATCCTCCAGCATCCGCTCCGAGCGAACCGAGAAGAACGCCTGCAACAGCGTCGCGCGCAACAGATGCTCCGGCGGAATCGACGGACGGACCGCCCCCGAGTAGAGCGCCTCGAACCGCCCGTTCAGCGCCGACAGAGCCTCGTCCGTCAGCGCCCGGATCGCCCGCAGCGGGTGGTCGGCCGGAACACGCTCATCGAGCCGCACGTAGCTGAACAGACCCTCATCCCGATCATCCCGGCCGCGCATCGAAATCCTCCCCTGCCTCAAAATAGAGAATCATGACCATGCGCGGGATGCGAGAGACTTCTTCAGCAACCTGCTAGCGTTCGGTCGTCTAGAGGCTGACAAGGCAAGCGGCCCTATGCGGCGCGGCGAGTCGAACTCTTTCGTAGGACCGAAGGCCTTTCGACTCTTGAGGCTAAACTTAATTCTGAGGGCATCTGTAGAACCTCGCGTCGCTCACATGGATGAGGCGACTTCTCAGTCGCCGCTCCAGAGGAGCCTGCGAGCGTGTTCCGGCATCTTCGCCAGGAGATCGGCGCGCATGGCTGGGTGATGCAGACGGCATTGCGCTCGATGCGGTGGTGCTGGCGGCCTTCGCCGCGATGAAGTGGAAGTCCGACCCGCTCATCGTCGTGATCGACATCGTCGGCATGGCGCGGGTGTTCCTTGACCTCCTTGACGGATTTCGCGCGAGGAAAATCCACACGAACAACGAGCACCATCAAAAGAGCTTGAGCTTCCAGGCACTGGAGGCCGCAAGCTGAAGCAAGACAAAGAAAGGTTGGCAGGACATGGACCACGATCATCATCACGCGGCGCCCGACATCCCGGCGGGGACCGAGACGGCGAAGGACCCGGTCTGCGGGATGACGGTCGCAGTGAAGCCCGACGGGCGTCATGCGGAGTTTCAAAGCAAGACCTTTCATTTCTGCTCCGAGAAATGCCTGACGAGGTTCAAGGCGGATCCTTGGTTCTACGCATCAGGCCGAGCCGCAAGGCGGAAAAAGGCCGCCCCGGCCAATGTCCAGTATACCTGTCCGATGCATCCCGAGATCGTGCGCGATGCGCCGGGCGCCTGCCCGATCTGCGGCATGGCGCTCGAGCCGATGCTCCCCTCGGACGAACCGAGCGAGGAGCTGACCGACTTCACGCGCCGGATGTGGATTTCGGCGGCAGCCGCGGTGCCATTGATCGTGCTGACGATGGGCGAGCTGGTCGGCCTGCCGGTGCGCGACTGGATCGGGCACCAGGTCGCGAGCTATCTCGAATTCGTGCTGGCGACGCCGATCATCCTCTGGGCGGCCTTACCGTTCTTCCGGCGCGGCTGGGACTCGGTGGTGAACCAATCGCCGAACATGTGGACGCTGATCAGCCTCGGCGTGGGGGCGGCCTATCTCTATTCGATCGTCGCAACATTCCTGCCCGGCGTCTTTCCCGAACAGTACCGGATGGGCCACGGCGTTGGCACCTATTTCGAGGCGGCGGTGGTGATCGTCACGCTGGTCTTCGTCGGCCAGGTTCTGGAACTGCGGGCGCGCGAACGCACCGGCGACGC
>JBGTKN010000038.1:0-4980 GCA_041744615.1 Hyphomonas sp.
GTGAGCTTCACATAATCGAGCAGCAGGCCTGCGGCAGCGAGTTCCGCTTTCGAAAAATCGCCGAGCCCGTCGAGGGCGGCGACACCGAAGGCTTCTTTCAGCAATGCTTCGCCCGATTTCGGTGTGCCTGTGCGAGCGGGGCGTTCGGTGACCGGCGCAGCCATCATTTCCCGCAATCCTGCGAGGGCGGGCCTGTCGCGATCGTTCTCCGAGATGACAAGTTCGCTGAGGGGCCAGGCGAGAAGCGCATCCGCGACACGGGCCGGCTCCAGCGCCGTCAGTTCGAAGAGGCCGGTGGAGACATCGCACACAGCGAGCGCGGCCTCGCCCTGCCCCGTGAAAGCCAGCGCAGCGAGCGCCTGGCCCTGCCGGGCGGGTAGCAAGGTCTCCTCGGTCAACGTACCCGGCGTGACAACGCGCACGATTTCCCGGCGTACGATGGACTTCGAGCCGCGTTTTTTCGCCTCCGCCGGACTTTCGGTCTGCTCGCAGACCGCGACCCGGCAGCCGGCCTTGATCAGGCGGGCCAGATAGCCTTCCGCCGCGTGATAAGGCACGCCGGCCATCGGGATTGGCGCACCGTGATGTTCGCCGCGTGAGGTGAGCGTGATGTCGAGAACGCGCGAGGCCGTGACCGCATCTTCAAAGAAAAGCTCGTAGAAGTCACCCATCCGGAAAAACAGGAGCGCGTTTGGCTGAGCCGCCTTGATCGACAGGTACTGCGCCATGAACGGCGTCGGCTCGGACGCGGAAGCGGCTGCAGGGGATTTCGGGGCGGTGTCCGGCATGGGGCGGCACGCTAGCCGTTGCGGGAGGGATTCGCAAAGCCGGACGGCTGCAACTGTGCGGATTTGGCTGTTGGCAGGCCGGTCGCAGCGGCCTAGACGAGGAACCACCCCAATCGAAACGATACAGAGCCCCCATGACCACGCAGCGTCCGAGCTTCACCGACCAGGAAGCCCTCGATTTCCACTCGCACCCGACCGCGGGCAAGATCTCGATGATCCCGACCAAGCCGATGAGCACGCAGCGCGATCTGTCGCTGGCTTACAGCCCCGGCGTGGCCATTCCGGTTCTGGCGATCGCCCAGAACGAAGATTTAGCCTACGACTACACGTCCAAGGGCAACCTCGTGGCGGTAATCTCGAACGGCACCGCCATTCTCGGCCTCGGCAACCTCGGGCCCATGGCGTCGAAGCCGGTGATGGAAGGCAAGGCCGTCCTGTTCAAGCGCTTTGCGGATATCGACAGTTTCGACATCGAAGTGAACACACGCGACGCCGAGGACTTCATCCGTACCGTGCGCAATATCGGCGCGACCTGGGGCGGCATCAACCTCGAAGACATCTCGGCGCCCGATTGTTTCATCATCGAGAGCCGCCTGCGCGAGGAGCTGGATATCCCGGTCTTCCACGACGACCAGCACGGAACGGCGATCATCGCCGCCGCCGGCCTGATCAACGCCTGCCATATCACCGGGCGCAAGCTTTCCGATGTTAAGGTTGCCGTCTCCGGCGCCGGGGCGGCAGGCCTGTCAGTCGCCGGTCTGATCCGTCATCTTGGCGTGAAGGGCGAGAACATCCTGCTCTGCGATACTGCCGGCGTAGTCTATGAAGGCCGCACGGAAAAGATGGACCAGTTCAAGTCTGCCTTCGCGGTTAAGACCAAGAAGCGCACGCTTTCCGAAGCGATGGACGGAGCGGACGTGTTCCTAGGCCTGTCGGTCAAAGGCGCGGTGACCAAGGACATGGTGAAATCCATGGCCAAGAACCCGATCATCTTCGCGATGGCCAACCCCGATCCGGAAATCACGCCGGAAGACATCAAGTCGGTGCGCAGCGATGCGATCATCGCGACAGGGCGTTCGGACTATCCGAACCAGGTCAACAACGTACTCGGTTTTCCTTACATCTTCCGCGGCGCACTGGATGTCCGTGCGCGGAGCATCAACGAAGAGATGAAGGTTGCTGCGGCACGCGCGCTCGCAGAACTCGCGCGCGAAGACGTTCCGGATGAAGTGGCCGCCGCTTACCACGGCGCCCGCCCCACTTTCGGCCGCGAATACATCATACCCACGCCGTTCGATCCACGCCTGATCAGCTTCGTGCCGCCGCTGGTGGCGCAGGCTGCGATGGATACGGGCGTTGCCCGCAAGCCGATCACGGACATGGACGCCTACCGCCAGAGCCTTGCCCGCCGGGCAGATCCGTCGGCGGGTTTCCTGCAAGGCGTCCAGAAAAAATGCCGCGACTTACAGCGCCGGGTCGTATTTGCCGAAGGCGAGGAGCCTGCCGTCGTGCGCGCCGCCTGGAGCTTCAAGAACCAGGGCCTTGGCCAGCCGATCCTGATCGGCCGCGAAGCGCAGGTAGAGGCGACCATGGAACAGATGGGCGTGCCGGCCGGCGCGCTCGACATCATCAATGCACGCCTGTCAGACAACAATCCGGTGTATGTCGACATGCTGTATGCGCGCCTGCAACGCAAAGGCTACCTGAAGCGCGACGTGCAGCGCCTCGTGAATCAGGACCGCAACGTGTTCGGTTCCTGCATGCTGAAGAACGGCGACGCGGACGGCATGGTGACCGGCGTCACCCGCAACTATGACGCCGCCCTAAAGGATGCGTTGCTGGTGCTCGACCCGATCCCGGGTCAAGCGGTGATCGGTATGTCGATGGTCATCAACATGGGCAAGACGATCTTCATTGCCGATACAAGCGTAAACGAATTGCCCGATGGCCAGACGCTGGCCAACATCGCGCTGGAAGCGGTGCGCGGCGTGCGCAGCATGGGATTCACGCCCCGCGTCGCCTTCCTGTCTTACTCCTCATTCGGCAACCCAATGGGGGAGCGCGCCGATAAGGTGCGCGACGCCGTGTCGATCCTCGACACCACTCCAGGTATCGATTTCGAGTACGAGGGCGACATGAACGCCGACGTCGCGCTAAACCCGAACCACAAGCTGCTCTATCCGTTCTCGCGCCTCACAGGACCTGCGAACGTGCTGGTCATGCCGGCGATCCACTCGGCTTCGATTGCAACCAACCTGCTGGAGCAGATGAGCCGCGCCGTGGTGATCGGACCGATGCTTCTGGGGCTCGAAAAGCCGGTTCAAATCGCTTCACTCGGTGCGACGGTGGGCGATATCGTTGACCTTGCCACACTGGCCGCGTTCGATATCGACCAGATACACGGCACCTGAGGTCTACTCCGCCAACAGGGTTCTGGCGGGCGCCTCTCGGGCCTGCCGGTACCATTCAAAGGCGGAGAGGGCAACGGCGATGCCGCCGAGCCAGAAGGTCAGGATAAAGACGCTGTAATACCCCTGCGTCTCGATCAGCGAACCGAGCCAGGGGCGCCCGAGCGTGCCGATAAGCATCGTCAGCGACGCGAGCAGCGCGTATTGCACTGCGGCGAAACGCGGGTTCACGACCGAGGTGAGATAGGCGACGACCGCGACGCTGGCGAAGCCGCCCGCGAGATTCTCGCCGGCAATCGCGATCATCAGACGCGCCATGCGCTCGCCGGCCTCCGCGCCCTGCCCTTCCGGTGAAATCTGCGCCGCCCATCCCGCAAAAGTGCGGAAGGGATCGGCCAGACGCGTCCATTCGAGGAAAGCGTCGATGGCAAAGCCGCCACGTGACAGGTCTGCGAACAGCAGGTTGGTTGCGGCCGCCAGTATGGCCCCGGCAACGAGTACCGGCATTCGGCCTACAAAGCTGATCACAACCGCGCCGATGGCAGCGCCGGCCACGGTCATCAGCACACCGAAGAACTTGGAAGCCACCGCCACATCCGCCATCGTGTGATGGAGAGCGCCGAACCGGTCATCGAGATAGAAGGGGTAGGCAAACGAGCCCCAGACCGAGTCCGTGAACCGGTAGGTCAGCGCCAGCAGGAGCACAAGCAAGGCGCCCCAGCGCAGCCGCCCGATCAGGTCCATCAGCGGATCGAAGATCGATCTGAACACGGCCCGCATGATACGGGCCGAGGGCGCTTCGCCGGTCGGGCCGTCTATGATTTCGGCCGGCTCGCGGCCGTGGCGGATCAGCAGGAACAGCGCGCCAACGGCTGGAAGCAGCACCGTCAGGCCGACGATCCACGGGCCCTGCTCGGCGACGAAGGTGCTGCCCCGGGGCGGGGGGACCTGGGTGAAGGAGGCGATCACAAACGTCGCGATCATCAGGAAGGCCGCGATCCAGCCCGCGCCGACGAGCAATGTCGCGAAGGTACGCTCACGCTCCGGGATACGCGCCTGGAAGGTGAGCCGCGCATGGCCGGGGCCGGTCTGGATTTCCGGTTCCGGCGCCAGCAGCGTTCCGGCGATCGACAACACCATCATCGCGGCGATCATCACATAGACGACAACCCAGCCAAAATAGCCGGCCAGAAGCAGCGCGAGGAAACCGGTGATGAACCCGGCGATCCGGTAGCCGAACTGGTAGAGCGCGGCCATCAGGTCCTTGTCTTCTTCGGACCGCGCGACTTCGATACGCCAGGCGTCGAGCACGATGTCATGCGTCGCCGAGAACAGTGCCGCAAAGAGCGCGATGGCGGCGACTAGCCCGATATTCTCGCCCGGACGGGAAAACGCGAGCAGGAACAAGAGGCCGGCAATCGGCAACTGGAGGCTGAGCAGCCAGGTGCGACGCGGACCAAGGAAGGGGAACGGATGGTGCGCTGTCTGGAAGGCCGGCGACCAGAGGAACTTGAACGCATAGCCGATGGTAACAATCGACAGTACACCGATGGTCGATGGCGAGACACCTTCGGTGGTCAGCCAGGCGTTCAGAGTGCCGAGCACGGCGCCATAAGGCAGACCGGCGGATAGCGCGAGCAGGAACATGGCCGCCATGCGCCGGTCGCGCATTGCCTTCAGCGCGCGGATGAAACGCGGCGGTGGCTTTTCAGTGGCGGGAATTGCCGCGACGTCTGTCATGCAGCGCCCGTCAGGCGGCCCGCACCAGCGGTCCATTGCAGCGC
>JBGTKN010000039.1:0-3806 GCA_041744615.1 Hyphomonas sp.
CGGCGCCGACGACGGCGATGCGCAGGCCGGCGTTCTCTTCCTTGAAGTCCATGATCGCGTTGAGATCGCTCGCCCGGCTGGCCTGGAACAGGATCAGCTGGTCGCCCTTGACCGCCGGCATCAGGGCCTGCGCATCCATCCGCGTCAGCACATTGCCCTCGTTATGGCTCATGTAACGCGCCGCAAAGAAGCGCACGTCATCGAACGCGCCGCGCAGCGCCGCCCAGGCGGCGGAACGTGAGCCGCCCGACAAGGACGCGCCGCGTTCGCCGAGCACGATGAAGGCAAAGGCGCGCTCACCGAAGATGCTTCCGGTCAGGCCGGTTGTATCGGCCAGGAAGCCTTGTCCGCCAAACAGTTTGGAGCTGGCCTCGGGCGCCACGGCAAGGCGCGTGAACCCTTCCAGACGCGTGATCGCGACCGGTGTCGCATCCGGATTGAACCCGTCGGCGCCGTTGAGCGCGGCGGAAAAGGCAGAGCTGCTGGCGCCGGTGTCATTGGTCGCGGCGACGCCGCTGACTTCCGACAGGCCGGTGCGCGAGAACGCCGAGATCAGGCCGGGCGTGACCCATTCCGCCCGAATTTCCGTGGCGCCGGCGGGCACCGGTGTGGTGGCCGGGCCGACGGCGACGATGCGGCCCTCATTGATGACCACCACGCCGTCGGTGATCGTGCCCTGGCTGGTGCCGGTCCACACCGTTTCGCCATAAAAAGCGACCGGTTGGGCGGCGGCGGCGGAAGCGGCGCCAAGCGCCGCGAGACCGAGAAGCAGGCGGCGGATCATTTACGGTCTCCTTCGCCGGGTTGGCCAAGTTCGAAATCCATCACCGGCTGGTTCGCCGGATCGTTGCGATCAAACATCAGCGCGCCGTCGATATAGACCTGCTCGGCCCTCGCATAGCTGCTGAACGGATTGCCGGACCAGATCACGACATCTGCCATCTTGCCGGGTTCGAGGCTGCCGGTGCGGTCGTCCACGCCGAGCGATTTCGCCGGATTGAGCGAAAGCCATTGCCAGGCGATCTCGATCGGAACATCAATGCCGATGCGCTTGCCATCCGCCCAGGCCTTGGCGGCTTCCTGGTTGAGACGCTGGATACCGACATCGCTGTCGGAGTGCACGATGGCGCAGGCGCCTGCATTGTGGACCAGCGGGATGTTCTCGCGGATGCCGTCATAGGCCTCCATCTTGAAGCCGTACCAGTCCGCCCACATCGACGAACAGGCACCGTATTCAGCCAGCTTGTCGGCGATCTTGTAGCTCTCGACGGCGTGGTGGAAGGAGGCGACCTGGTAGCCGAACTCCTTCGAGATATCGATGATCTGGGCCATCTCGTCGGCGCGGTAGCAATGCATGTGGACGAGGATGTCGCCGCTCAGCACGCCGGCCAATGTTTCGAGTTCGAGGTCACGCTTGGGCGCGTCGCCGCCGCCGGAGCTGAACTTGTCCCACTGCTTCTTGTAGTCGGCCGCCTTGATCCAGGCTTCGCGGTATCCGGCCACGTTGCCCATCCGCGAATAAGGCGCGCCGCCGGGCGTCGTGCCCCGGCCATAGCCGTAGACGCGCTTCGGATTTTCCCCGCACGCCATCTTGAGCGTGTAGGGGGCATCCGGAAACTTCATCGCCTGCACCGTACGCGCGGGCACATTCTTGAGCGTGACACCGCGGCCGCCGAACAGGTTGGCGCTGCCCGGCAGGATCTGCAGCGAGGTGATGCCGCCGGCGAGAGCGCGCGTGAAGCCAGGGTCCTGCGGCCAGATCGAATGCTCCACCCAGACTTCCGCCGTCACCGGCCCGGAAATCTCGTTGCCGTCGCCATGCGCATCCACGCCTGGAGACGGGTAGGCACCAAGGTGGCTGTGATTATCGATGATGCCGGGCGTCACCCATTTACCCCTCGCATCGATGGTGGTCGCCCCTTCCGGCGCCGTGAGATCTGCGCCGACAGCCGTGATCTTGCCATTCTCGATGAGCACGGCGCCGTTCTCGATCAGACCGCCGATACCATCGAGAATGGTCGCATTGGCGATCAGCGTCGCCTGGGACGGATAGGGCTTGTAAGTCGACGGGAACGGATTGGCCGTCTGCGAGGAAGCCTGGTCTCCGGCATCACGGCTGCCGGGCGCTTCGCAGGCCGCGAGCATGAGTCCGCCAACAGCCAGCAAGCATAATTTTCTGAAGTGCATTACAGCCCCGCTTCTTGTTCGAGCGGACATGTGTGCGGCGTTTTGCAGGAATGGCAAGACTGGAATGGGGATGAGCGGGTCCCCGGCGCTGTTCCTGCATCAGATATTGCAGGTAGGGCGCAAACGGGCAGGCTAGGCCTGATCGCCGGACACCTGCTTTTCACGACCGAAGACGCGCTTCATCAGCCAGTTCGGCGCCATACGCTCAAGGCGCGGATGGCGCACCAGGACGCTTTCCATCCAGCGGCGCCCCCAGACAGCGTTGCGGCCAAGCAGAACAACGCCGACAATGGCCATCGGCAGGCCGACGGGAATAAACGGCGTGGCAAATGCCACCGGCACAGCCAGCACGATCAGCACAAGCCCCAGAAGGGCAAGCATCTGGCGCACAGCCACATTCACACCCTGACGAAGGGCATTGATCTTCATGGGCGGGGCGAAGGTCGTTTCGGACTGGGAAGGTCTGTGATCGTCTGGCATGGGCGTAGATATGGGCGCTTTCTGAGGTTGTGCCAGAGTAACCCACAAGATGTGTCGAAACTCTGGCAACACCGTTGCCCCGTTGCTACACCAGCCAGGATTTATGTTGCGTAACCTTGGAACCGGAAAACCCGGCTATGAAGCTCCAGTCGGTCCAGGCCCTGCGCGGCATTGCCGCCCTCCTCGTGGTTATCTACCACGCGCGGGCGCTTGAGCTGGCGGGCCTTGAGCGGGTTGGCAGCTCTGAGCCTGGCTTTATAAACGGCCTGTTCGCCAGCGGCTTTGCCGGGGTCGATCTCTTCTTTGTGATCTCGGGCTTCATCATGGTCTGGGTCACGCAGCGCCAGCCAACAGGCCCGACGACCAGCGCCGACTTCCTGTTTGCGCGGGTGAGCCGCATCTACCCTGTCTGGTGGGCAGCGGCGGCGCTCGGCATGCTGTACATGGTTCTGACCGGCGGCGTCGCCCTGATCGATTCCAGCGGCGCGGCCATTTCGCCGGACACGCCCGAATACCAGTACCTGCTGAAATCCTTCCTCCTCATACCCCAGGAGGAATACCCCGTCCTGCTGATTGGCTGGACGCTGATCCACGAGGTCTATTTCTACCTCGTCTTTGCGCTCATCCTGCTCCTGCCGCGTGGCTGGATGCCCTATGCCTTGCTGGTCTGGGGTTGCGCGATCGTTGCAGCCTCGCTGCTCGGCCTGCCGATCCCGATTGCACAGACTGTGCTGACGCTGGCGGTGCACCCGATGACGATGGAATTCATCTTCGGCGCCGTCGTCGGCATCATCATCACTTCAGGGCTCGTGTGGCGTGCGGGTATCGTGACGCTGATTGCAGCGCTCGCGCTTGTTGCAGCCCTTGGCCTGCAAGGGGAGCCCACGTCCTATACCCTTCAATGGGGCCGGGTGCTTCAGATCGGTCTGCCTTGTGCCGCGCTGATCTACGGCCTGGCTGGCCTCGACGCTGCCGGACGCCTGGCCTGGCTGGTGCCGGCCTTCATCGGCGCGCTCGTCAGTACCCTCATCTACCAGCTGTTCGGGCTGGTGCCGAAATCGCCCTTTGAGGCGCGGCTGAACGCCGTCATCGTGGCCACGCTGGTCGGCGGTCTCGCCATTCTGGTCGTGCTCTGGACC
>JBGTKN010000040.1:0-1612 GCA_041744615.1 Hyphomonas sp.
GCGAGTCTCTGCGCCTTCCGCGCCGGGCGGCAGCGGCGTGATGGTGACAAGCTCCGCGATCGGCGCAGCGCGCGCTTTATCGTCAACGGCGATCTTTGCGGCAAGTTTTTCAAGATCAAAGGTTTCTGCTCCCGCGCACAACTTGCCGTTCGCGTCCACCAGTTGTGGCGGCTCTGCCGTTGTCGTCGGCGTTGCGCAACCGGGGAGTATCAGGGCGAGGCCGAGAAGGCAGGCGGTGATGCGTGTTTCAATTCGGGTCATGAAAAGCCTCCCCGCCGGTTGATGAGGCCAGCGTCCGGCAAAACCGGCGGGGAGGCAAGAGCGCGGTTTTCAGCAATTGTCCGGCTGAGATCGCACGAGCCTGAGGCCCCGCCGCGTGATGCGGTAGGGCTTTCCGGCGCTTGAGGCGATGGTGCCCCTTCGTTTCAGCTTGCGGAAAAGGTCGAGCCTCAGGCCGGTATAGCGCCAGCCCTCGCGCGTGAAACAATCGACCTCGATGATCTTGGCGCCATCGCCATGCTTGACGTCAATCCATCCGCCTTGCGCCAACAGGTGCAGCACACGCTGCTCCTCGCGTGAAATATCCATGGTGAGTGAGTGTCCGGTTTTCGCCCCGACTTGCGTGAATAGGGGGCACACAAAAACGTGTCCGGCGCCCCCTGAAAGAAACAGGTCGCGCCGGGGCGTCGCTCTTGTCGGCCTGCCTCGCACGGAATGCTCCGTGCACGTGCGGCAGGCCCTCTAGCGGGACTCGGACAGATTGAGAGACATAGGCGCTCCGGTTAGGCGCGTTTTGTCGCGTGATGGAAGGGCGCGGTCAAGTCCCGGCGGGATCGTCAGGGTCCGGCCTATTCCTCGTCACTGGCATCCGGCACGCCGACAACGTGGAAGCCCGCATCAACGTGGATCACTTCGCCGGCGATCGATCGGCCGAGGGGGGAGAGGAGGTAGAGCGCGCAGCCGGCGACGCCTTCCATGCTGGTGTCTTCCTTCAGGAGGGACCAGCTGCGGCCGGTGCCCATCAGGCTCTTGCCGCCCTTGATGCCGGCCAGTGACAGCGTGCGCATGGCGCCGGCGGAGATCGCGTTGACGCGGATGCCTTGCGGCCCGAGATCGCGCGCAGCGTAGCGGGTCGAGGCTTCCAGCGCGGCCTTCGCGACGCCCATCACGTTATAGGAGGGCACCGTCCGCTCGGCGCCGAGATAAGTCATGCAGATGATCGAGCCACCCTCCGGCATCAGCTCGGCGGCGCGGCGCGCGCAGTCGATAAAGCTGTACACGGAGATATCCATCGCGCGGCGGAAACCCTCGCGCGTGGTGTTCGCGACCATCGAACCCTGCAGCTCGTCCTTGCCCGCGAAGGCGATCGAATGAACGAGAAAATCGATTCGGCCCCACTTCGCCTTGATGGCAGCGAAGGCGGCGTCCATCGAGGCGTCATGGGTCACGTCGGCGGGGATCATCGTGTCCATGCCGATGGATTCGACCAGCGGGCGGACGCGGCGCTCGAGGCTGTCGCCTTGGTAGGTGAAGGCGATCTCGGCGCCCTGCGCGGCGAGCTGGCTCGAGATGCCCCAGGCGATCGAGTTCTGGTTGGCGACGCCCATCACGA
>JBGTKN010000041.1:0-4532 GCA_041744615.1 Hyphomonas sp.
CGGGCCGCACACGGTGCGCGGCCTTGCGGAGCATCTGGGCGTCGCCAAGCCAGCCATCACGCGGGCCCTGGACGCGCTGGAGCGGCTGAACTTTATCCGCCGCCTGCCGGACGATTCGGACCTGCGCTCGATCTTCATCGAACGCACGCCAGACGGCATGACCTATCTGCGCGCCTTCGCTCGCCTTGTTCTTTCCGCCGCTTCCGGCGAAGAAGCGGGCGGAAAGCCTGCGGCCAAGCGTTCGAACGCGGCCTGAGGCGTCTGCCTCGGAGCGCATGCACTATGCCGGACTTCAATCACATACGCTTGAAACGCCCCGAAGGCGTGGGCATCGGCTTTCAGGTCACCGCCGGAGTCGCCGCGATCCGGGGAACGCCGGCGCCCGATGGCCGCCTCGGCACACAGGCGCTGCACGGCGAAATGCTCGACATATTCCGCGAAAAGGGCGAGTTCGGCCTCTGCCAACTGCGCCGGGACCGGTATGTCGGCTGGGTCAACATGGACGCGCTGTCTGCGCCCGCCTTGCCGGTTACCTACAAGGTCAGCGCGCTGCGCACTTATTGTTTCTCGGAGCCGGACCTCAAATCCGCGCCTTGCTTCATGCTCTGCCTTGGCGCGCAGGTGGCGGCGACGGGGCGGACAGAAGGGCCGTGGGTTGAGTGCGAACGGGCAGGCTGGGTTCACCAACGCCACCTCGGCGCCCTCACGGCGTTCGAGACCGATCCGGCCAGTGTCGCGGAACGCTATCTCGAGACGCCCTATCTCTGGGGCGGGCGCGAAAGTCTCGGGCTCGACTGTTCGGGACTGGTCCAGCAAGCCTTTGAAGCCTGCGGCGTGATCCTGCCACGCGATTCCGACATGCAGGCGGTCTGGGCCGGTGAGCCGGTGGCGGACTGGCAGGCGCCCGGCAAGCTGCAGCGCGGTGACCTCGTTTTCTGGCGGGGACATTCCGGCATCCTGACCGCGCCGGATACGCTGCTGCATGCCAATGCCTTTCATCTCGCTGTTGCGCGCGAGCCGCTTGGCGAAGCAATTGCGCGCATACGGACGGTCGAAGGCGACGTGACAGACGTACGCCGCGTGGCGCTCGCGGCGGGCGTGACGCCGGAATGGCTGAAGGCGGGCTGATGGCTGCCACCATATCCGGGGCGCCGCGCCTGATCGCACTGACAGATGCGCGCAGCGCCCGGTTCGAAGCCGCGCTGGCGATCTACGAATCCGTAATCCCGAAAGCCGAACAGAAAACGCGCGCGCAGCTCCTGGATAGCCTGGCGCATCCGGATGTCCGGTTCTGGACCTTTGAACGCGGCGGCGAAGTGATCGGCCTGTCGATCCTCTACGCGCCGCGGCAAGAGCCCGTGATGCTGCTGGAATATCTCGCCGTCGCAGGGCACGCGCAAGGCGGCGGGGTGGGTTCGGCCCTGTTCACGGCGTCCTTCGACGCGAGCCGGACCACGCCCGGCGCGCTGCTGCTGATCGAGGTCGATTCGGAGGCGGACGCCGTAGACGCAGCGGAACGCGGTGTGCGGCTGAAGCGCAAGCAGTTCTATCGCCGCCTCGGCTGCCGCGAGGTTCAGGGTTTCAGTTACATCCTGCCGCTGAAAAATTACGGCCCGGCGCCGCAGATGAATCTGCTGGTGCTCGGTGCCGAAGGTGACCGGCTCGAAACGGCGCGCCTGAAGCAGGCAGTCACCGGCGTCTACCGGAACGTCTACGCCTGCGCGTCCGATGATCCGCGCATCGCTGAAATGTTTCAGGGGCAGGATCAGGTGTTGCGTCTGGAGTGAGCGAGGCATTGGACCACAACAAAAAACCCCCGGCGCCGGCCAGGGGTTTCTGTGTACGGAGGGTGCCTGGATCAGGTGGGCTGGACTTCTTCGGCCGGAGGTGTGTCGGCGTCGGCCGGAGCGGCTTCGCCTTCCGCCGGTTCGGTTGCCGCATCGGCCGGGACCGTTTCGCCCTCTGCGGGTAACGTTTCGTCTTCGACCGGTGCCGCGATGGCCATAGGTTCCGGAAACGGGGGCGCGCCTTCGGTATTGGCGGCGAGATAGGCAATCACATTTACGCGGTCCGCATCGCGCTTGATGCCGGCAAACGACATCGACGTGCCGCGCAGGTAGCCGGCGGGGCTCTTCAGCCAGGCATCGAGGTTTTCATAGGACCAGTTGCCTTCGGCGTTCGAAAGGGCGCCGGAATAATTGAAGCCGGCGATATGGGCCTTGTCTGCGCCAACGGTGTTGTGAAGGTTCGGGCCGGTGCCGTTGGCACCGCCGGGGGTGATGGTGTGGCAGGTCGAGCACTGGCCGGCAAAGGTGCGCTCGCCGCGGGCGATATCGGCGAGCAGGAGGGCCGCGCCTAGATCGAACACTTCTTCCGCCTCGCCGCCGGCGGAGGCCGCTTCGGCGATCTCGACGCAATAGTGGAACTGCGCGCACATCTTCTGACTCAGCGTCTGTTCCTCGCCGTGGTCATCGCCATGATGGCCGCCGGAGCCCGCGAACACGAGGCTCGGCAGGGTCATCAGGGCCATGATGAACAGCGCGGTGGCGAGCAGGGCGCCCATGATCTTGTTGAGACCGAGTTCTCCCATAGGGCAATCCTTCGAATCTATTCCGTTACTTGTGTCTTGGCGGGCGGGTTTTGGCACGCTAACCGGGTGCGCACAATATAACCGGTGCCTCGCAGAGGCGCTTCCCCCGGGCGTCGCGGCGATCAGACGCACGTCGAATCGGGGTTGCAGGGCAGGGATTTCCGCAATGAGCCAGAAAATTGCCTATCAGGGCGAACCGGGCGCGAATTCGCACATCGCCTGCAGTGAGGCTTTTCCGGCTCATGTGCCCATGGCCTGCCGCACCTTCGAGGACTGTTTCATTGCCGTCGAGAAGGGCGAAGCCGCCCTCGCCATGATCCCGGTCGAGAACACGATCGCGGGCCGGGTCGGTGACATTCACTATCTTCTGCCTTCTACCCAGCTGCACATCACAGGTGAGTACTACCTGCCGATCCGGTTCCAGTTGATGGCCCTCAAGGGCACGAAGCTGGCGGTTGTGAAGAAAGCGCGCTCGCACATTATGGGCCTCGGCCAATGCCGCAACTTCCTGCGCAAACATGGTATCGAGGCGGTGACCGCCGCCGATACAGCTGGCGCGGCCCGCGAAGTGGCGGAGCTGGGCGATCCGTCCGTCGCGGCGATCGCGCCCCGGCTTGCGGCGGACGTCTACGGCCTCGAAATCCTCGCTGAGGACATTGAGGACGCTGCCCACAACACCACGCGCTTCGTGATCATGTCGCGCACACCGGCGGACATCGACGCAGGCGACGGCCCCGCCAAGACAGCCTTCCTGTTTGAGGTGCGCAACATCCCGGCAGCGCTCTACAAAGGTCTTGGCGGCTTTGCGACCAACGGCGTCAACATGACCAAGCTGGAGAGCTATCTCACCGGCGGCTCGTTCGAAGCCTCGCAATTCTATGCCGAGATCGAAGGGCATCCGGACGAAAGGCCCGTGCAGCTGGCACTGGAGGAGCTCGGCTTCTTCTCGCAATCGCTTAAGATCCTTGGCGTGTTTCCCAAGACGGTGAACGCAGCGCTCTGATTTTTTTCGTCTGATGTCGAAACCTGCTGCCCTCGCGGCTCATCATTCCAGGCGGGAATTCTCCTGCTGTTTTGAAGGAGCCCAGAATGCCTCGTTATCTTCCCGCCCTTGCGGCCCTCGCACTGGCGGCTCTGCCGGTCAGTGCTGAGGCCTATACGCTGTTCATCTATGAGACGCCGGCCGAAATCGCCCTGCGCACCGATCCCGGCGCGGACGGCGCGGCTTACTGGGCGGCTTACTCCGAGTTCGGGGCCCAACTTGGCCGTGACGGCGTGGTGCGCGCCGGCGCTCCGTTGATTCCCGGCGAAACCGGGACTGGCGAACTCCTTCTCGGGGGCTATTTCCAGATCGAGACCGGTTCGCGCGCCGCCGCCGAAGCCTATGCAGCGGAGGCGCCTTCCTCGAAACGTGGCGGCAAGACCGTCGTCCTTGAGCACATGCCGACGCCCGCCATGATGGCCCCGCAATAATCCCCCCTTCAGATAAGGAATCACCACCATGCAATACATGCTAATCTTCACCGAGCCCACCGAAGTCTTCGCCAGGCGCGAAGACCCGGCCGAAGCGCCCGCTTATTGGGGCGCATGGACCGCCTATATGGGCTCGATTGCTCAGGCGGGAATCATGGTCAACGGCGACGGCCTCCATCCGCCGCACACCGCGACGACCGTCCGTGTCCGGAACGGCAAACGCGAGGTACAAGACGGCCCGTACGCCGATGTCAAGGAACAGTTGGGTGGGTATGTCGTCATCGAGGTCGCCGGCCTTGATGCGGCACTCGACTGGGCGGCGAAGTCGCCGTCCGCCGCGTATGGTTCGGTGGAAGTGCGCCCCGTGCTTCCCCCGCCGGCACGCTGAATGAGCAAGGGAGACGCCCGCCGGGTAGCCGAAGCCTCTGCGCGCAGCAGCTATGGGCGTCTCCTGTCTCTCATCGCGCGG
>JBGTKN010000042.1:0-1587 GCA_041744615.1 Hyphomonas sp.
CACAACCCGCCGGTCCGGGCCCTGCGCGCCGAGAAGCGCTTCGCCGCCAAGCGCGGCGCCGGTCAGGTTGCCGGCCTGGTAGGCGGCATTGCCCATTGCCAATGCGGTGACGACGAGCGCCGCGATGGCCAAACGGAGTACCGGCGAACCGGCGCCTACCATTAGGGCCTCGCCAAGGCCCCGGCCTGTGACGACGCCGAGACGCGCCGACATTTCCTGCAGAATGATCGTAGCGGCGGTGGCAAACACGAGCGCCCAGAGAAGCGCGTAGCCGAAATTTGCGCCGGCCAAAGTGCACGCCGTGACAGTGCCCGGCCCGATGAAAGCCGCGGTGACGAGTGCGCCGGGGCCGAACGGAAGCTTCATCGCACGATCAGATATGCAACGCGCGGCCTTCGGCGTCGAGCACCGCTTCATGCATCGTTTCAGAAATCGTCGGGTGCGCGAAGACGGTGTGAATGAGGTCTGCTTCCGTCAGTTCGCCCTGGCGCGCGATGACATAGCCCTGGATCAGTTCGGTGACTTCCGCGCCGATCATGTGGGCGCCGAGGAGTTCGCCGGTCTTCTTGTCGAAGATCGTCTTTACGAGCCCCTGCTCTGCGCCCATGGCGATGGCCTTGCCATTGCCTATGAAGGGGAAACGGCCGACCTTGACGTCGTGGCCCTTGGCTTTGGCGGCCGCTTCCGTCAGGCCTACGCTGGCGACTTGCGGATGCGAATAGGTGCAGCCCGGAATGTTCGACGCATCGAAGGGTTCGGCGTGGGTCTTGCCGGCGATGCCTTCGACGCAGACCACGCCTTCATGGCTCGCCTTGTGGGCCAGCCAGGGTGGGCCGGTCAGGTCGCCGATTGCGTAGAGGCCGGGCACGCCGGTATTGCCGAAACCGTCCACGACGACGTGCGTCTTGTCGATTTTCACGCCAATCGCTTCTAAACCAAGATTCTCGACATTGCCGACGATTCCCACTGCGAGGATGGCGCGGTCGAATTCCTTCGTTTCCTTCTTGCCGTCCTTGGTGGTGATGTCGGCGCTGACGACATTCTTGCTGGCCTTGACGTTCTCGACCTTGGCGCCGGTGAGGATGTTGAAGCCTTGCTTCTTGAAATCCTTTTCCGCCAGCGCGGAGATTTCGGCGTCTTCAACCGGCAGGATGCGGTCCATGATTTCGACGACAGTCACCTCGCTGCCGAGTTCATTGTAGAAGCTCGCAAACTCGATGCCTATGGCGCCGGAGCCGACGACCAGCAGGCGTTTCGGCATCATGTCCGGTGTCATGGCTTCGCGGTATGTCCAGATCAGCTTGCCATCTGCCACAAGGCCCGCCTGCGGAATGTCGCGTGCGCGGGCACCGGTGGCGAGCATCACGTGTTTGGCCGTGTACTGCGTATCCTTGCCGTCCTTACCCTTGACGATGACCTTAGGCGCTGGAGAACCCTTCTCGAGGCGCGCGGCGCCTTCAATCACGTCGATCTTGTTCTTCTTCATAAGGAACTTGACGCCGTTCGACAGCTGGGACGCAACGCCGCGCGAGCGTTTAACGACGGCTTCCAGATCAAAGGACGGATTCTCGATCTTCAAGCCGAAGG
>JBGTKN010000043.1:0-7649 GCA_041744615.1 Hyphomonas sp.
GCCATGGTCGGCGCGCCCGCCGATGACAATGGATCCCGTCGCGCCGTCCAGTTCTGGAAGAGCGACCATGATGGTCGTCTCGATCGGCGTCAGCCCGCGCGCATTCGCGCCCCAGTCCGACAGGGACTGGAACTCCGAAGCCAATGCGCAGACATAGGGAATATCGAGGGTCTTCAGCATCTCGACGGCGCCGTCCGCATCATTGAAGGCGGGGCCGCCGACGAGCGAGAAGCCGGTCAGGGAAACAAGGGCATCGATGGTGGGCGTCTCGCCGCGCATGAAGTAGCGGCGAATCGCGGACCGGGCATCGAGACCGCTCGCAAAGGCTGGGATGACGCGCAGGCCGCGCGCCTCTAGGGCGGCGATGACGCCGTCATAATGGCCGGCATCTCCGGAGGTGATGTAGGAGCGCAGCACGAGCAGGCCGACGGTTGGCTGGTCGCCGGAGGCTTTTGGCAGCGCCTCGAGGCGCTCGGCGACGGTGGGCTTCATCTGGGGATGGTAGATCCCGGTCTCCGGGAACTCTTCCGGGGATAGAGGATTCATCGTACCGCGCAAATGGGCGCGCGGGCCATCCGCATAACGATCAATCATCATGCGAACCGAGTTCGCGATATTCTTCTCGGACCCGGCGATCCAATACTGCAGCGTCACGAAATAGGCACGCACGTCCTGGGCCATGCCCGGAATGTATCGCAGGATTTTCGGCAGGCGGCGCAGCGTCTTCATCTGCTGCTCGCCGGATTTGGCCTTGTCGCCGGTGCCGCCGCGCAGGCGCTTCATCAGCGCGATCGGGCCGCTGGCGGGCTTCGACATGTCGAACCGGTCAAGCCGGGTAAGTTGCACAACTTCGGAAGCAGACATGGCGCCGACAATCGCATCGCAGGAATCACGGCGCGCTTGAAGCGCAGGCAGCACGGCCCGGATCTGGTCCTCGATGAACAGCATCGTCGCAAAGATGAAATCAGCCGTGCCGATGTCTTCGATGGCGCGGGCCAGCGTTTTCGGGTGGCGCTCCCACTCCGAAGCCGGATGAAAGGCAAGCGACAAGCCCGGATGTGTCCGGCGCAGATCCGCTTCGGCCGCGCGGATCGCCGCGCCGAGATGCGAATCAAGCGACAGGATGACAATCCGGATGGGCGTCTTGTCGACGACAGTGAGGTGCTTAGCGGCCATAGCTCGCCTTTGCGTCATAGAGGGTCTCGAGCGTGATGGTCTCGAGATGCTGGTCGCGGGCGAAGGCTTCGGTATTGCGCTTCGCCTTGCCGCGAACGAAGAACGGGATCTTCTTGAGTTCGTTCTCGGCTTCCGGCGCCCAGTGGAGAATGGCGAACTCGCCCTCCCCCGTTTGCGCAGAGGCAGCCACCGCATCCGAGACTTTCTCGGCCGCGCCGTGCCCGCCAAGGTGCGAGGCACCTGCCGAATCGTTGAACTCGAAATCTTCGCGGAACATGCCAAGCAGATGCTCTTCCAGGCCCATGATCAGCGGATGCACCCAGGTGTCGAAGATCACATTGGCGCCTTCGAAACCCATCTGCGGGGCATAGCGTGCCGGGAAATCCTGCACATGCACTGGCGCCGAAATGACAGCGCACGGAATGCCGAGCCGCTTGGCGATATGCCGCTCCATCTGCGTGCCAAGAATCAGTTCCGGCTGCAGGCGGGCGATGGCGGCTTCGACCTCGAGATAATCCTCGGTGATCAGCGCTTCTAGACCAAGCTCGGCCGCCGCTTCACGCACGGGCCGGGCAAACTCGCGGTTGTAGCAGCCGAGACCGACGACGGTGAACGCCAGCTCGTCCGCCGCGACGCGGGCCGCCGCCAGCGCATGCGTGCCATCCCCGAAGATGAACACGCGCTTGCCGGTCAGGTAGTTCGAGTCCACCGAACGCGACCACCAGGGCATATTGCTTGCAAAGGCCGACAGGTCCGGCACTTCGATCCCGGCAAGGCCGCAGACTTCGACGATGAAATCGTTGGTCGCGCCCACGCCGATCGGGATCGTTTTCGTGTAGTGTTGGCCGAATTCCTTCTCGAGGAAGCGGGCCGCGACATCCGCAATCTCCGGATAGAGCGAGACGTTGAAATCGGCTGCCGGCAAGCGTGTCAGGTCATGCGGCGTCGCACCGAGCGGGGCGACGACATTCACATCGATTCCCAGCTGGAACAGGAGGCCGGTGATCTCACGCACATCATCGCGGTGACGGAAGCCAAGCGCGGTCGGGCCCAGCACATTGCACGTGGGGCGCGTCAGGCGGCACTGCGTTTTCTTCGGTTGCTCGGCGGCGAGGCCGCGGACGAGGCGGTAGAAGGTTTCGGACGCGCCCCAGTTCTCCTTCTTGGAATAGGAAGGCAGGTCGAGGGCGATCACGGGGATCGGAAGGTTCAGCGCCTTGGTCAGTCCGCCGGGATCGTCCTGGATCAGTTCGGCCGTGCAGGACGCACCAACGATCATTGCCTGAGGCAGGAACCGCTCATAAGCGCCCAGCGCAGCGCTCTTGAAAATCTCGGCTGTGTCCGAGCCCAGGTCGCGCGCCTCGAAGGTGGTATAGGTAACCGGCGGGCGCTTGGCGCGCCGCTCGATCATCGTGAACAGAAGGTCCGCGTACGTATCACCCTGCGGTGCATGCAGCACATAGTGGAGGCCTTCCATGGCGGTCGCGATGCGCATCGCGCCAATGTGCGGGGGGCCTTCATAAGTCCAGACTGTCAATTGCATCAGACTGCGAGCCTCGTACGCCGGATAAGCGGGCGCGCAAACAGCTCGGCAAGATCGCCGCACTGTTCGTAACCCTGGATGGGGGTGAAGACGAGCTCGATCGACCATTTGGTCGTCAGCCCCTCGTCCTCGAGCGGATTGGCGAGACCAAGGCCGCAGAGCGTGATGTCCGGCCGGGCCTCGCGGCAGCGGTCAAGTTGCAGGTCCACGTCCTGGCCTTCGCTGATGCGTACATCTGCGGGGAGCAGCGCAAGTTCATCGGCCATGTGCACACTGTGCAGATAAGGCGTGCCGACTTCTTCCAGCGTCATGCCCAGCTCGCGCGAAAGGAAACGCGCCAGCGGAATTTCAAGCTGCGAATCCGGAAAGCAGAACAGCGACTTGCCGGCCAGCGTGTCATTGTAGCGGGCGAGCGCGCGGGTGGCGCGGGCACGCGACATCTCGGTGACGGCGTTGAAGCGCTCTGCGGAAACACCAAAGGCATCTGCCGCAGCCTTCAGCCAGGAGGTCGTCCCTTCCGCGCCGAGCGGGAACAACGCCGGCAGGTGAACCGCGCCGCGCGCCTCAAGCGTGCGGGCGGTATCGCGCAGCCAGGGTTGGGCCAGCAGGAATTTCGTATTGGGGCCAACCGGCACCGTCGTGCCCGCCTTGCGACTTGGCAGGAAATGCACCGGGCCAATGCCGAGCGCCTCGAAGATGCGCGCGAACTGGTCCTCGACCACGTCTGCCAGCGCGCCCACGACCACCAGTCCGGCCTCGTCCGTAACGGGCAGCTCCGGGACCATTGCAGTCAGGCAGGCGTCTTCGCCCTGCGTGAAGGTCGTCTCGATGCCGCTGCCGGAATAGTTGAGGATGCGCACACGCGGTGTGTAGGTCATCGACAGGCGCTCGGCGGCGCGGCCAAGGTCCAGCTTGATCACTTCCGACGGGCACGAGCCCACAAGGAAGAGCAGCTTGATCTCCGGACGGCGCTCCAGCAGGCGGGCAACCGTCTTGTTCAGCTCTTCATTGATGTCCGCCATGCCGGCGAGATCGCGTTCCTCGATGATCGCGGTGGCGAATCGCGGCTCGGCAAAGATCATCACGCCGGCAGCCGATTGCATAAGGTGCGCGCAGGTCCGCGAGCCGACAATAAGGAAGAACGCGTCCTGCATCTTGCGGTGCAGCCACATGATGGACGTGAGCCCGCAGAACACTTCGCGCTGTCCCCGCTCACGCAACACTACCCGTGCGGGTGGTGCGGCGCAGCCCATGTCGGCGACCGGCGGGATCAGTTGGGTCAAGCGGTAGCCTCCAGCGACCCGGCAGAATCAAGCCGGGCGAGACGCAGCTTCCAGATGAACTGGGCGGCGTTGATGACGTAAATGGCGTAGCCCGCGAGGGCGACGGCGAGCTGGGAGACGGAAGATCCGATGCCGCCCAGTAGCATGACGAGATAGGCCGTATGCAGAGCAATTACGACCATCGACACCGCGTCTTCCCAGAAGAAGGCCGGCGCGAAGAGATACTTCCCGAACACGTCCTTTTCCCAAATCGCCCCGGTAACCATGATCGCGTAAAGTACGAATGTTTTCAGCACGATAGAGGCGGTGGCGATGGCAAGGCCCTCGCCGGTCATCAGATAACGGATGACCAGGAAAACGCTTACGGCAAAGACAAGAAACTGGAGCGGGGCGAGCACACCCTGGACGAGTGTCCAGGGAGAGGAGTCGCGGCGTTTGCGCTGCTCGGCTGTATACAGCGGCGCCCTCCTCTTTGCACTGATGCGTTCTTCTAACATCGCCACGAACCGTGACACTCCCACGTCTTTTTCAAGCCTGACGATAGCGTCGGGGATGGTGATGTCAATCTTTGTTGACGACTATCTTGCTTGACACTTTTGCCGTGATCCGGCGAGTTTTTTGCTCAAATGCTCGGATTTGGATAGATTTGACCAAAAACCCATGCTACCAACACGAGTGAAGCGACCGAAAGCATTAACAACTAAGGCGTTGTCAAGGCAGTCCAGTCGCCAGAAGATACACGGCCCTGTGCGCTCCCGAGCACATCCGTCCCATGGCTTAACATCCGGCTTCGGATGATCGGGTCAGCCCCAGTCCAGCCGGAACCCAAAGGGTGCGGCACAGAAGAAGATCAACAACGGCCGGGCTTCGGGCGCGCAGCTTATGCGTGTGCTCAGGACATGGCCAGGAGGAGGAAGCGGATGGCACACAATCAGGAGATGGGTCAAAGACCCAGAGATGGCGCCGACAGCGACTTCGTCGTCAGGCCGATTCCCTTTCTGGTCGGCCTCTGGCGCCAGCTCGGCGCTGATCCGGTGATGAAGCCCGCCCCTTCGGAAGAACCTGAACTCTTCGCCGCCCTTCAATCCGAGATCATTCCGCGCCTGATTGTCGCCAGTCGCGTACCGGAAAGCCATCTGACGCTGGTGCGCACGGCGCCGTGCGGCGAGCACGCCACCTTCTCCCCGCCGGAACGCCAGGCTTTCATCACGGCGCTGCTGTCGGATGAAGGCGCGTTGGCCGGTGACATTGCCGACGCCCACCTTGCCCATGGCCGCGCTCCGGAAACTATCCTGATTGAACTGTTCGCCTGGTCTGCCCGGGAACTTGGTGCGCTATGGGACGACGATCAGGTCAGCTTCGTTGATGTCACCATCGGCCTCTGCCGCCTGCACGAGGCGCTGCACCGAATTTCGGAACAGTCCGAGGCGCAAAGAAAGTCCGAAACTGCCGAAGCACCGAGCATCCTGATTGCGATTGCACCGGGCGAACAGCATGTGTTCGGCGTACTGATGGCCGGTGAGCTTTTTCGCAAAAAGGGCTGGTCAGTCACCACCGAAACCAGCGGTGACCCTGCCGCGATCACGGCGCTCATTGCGTCGCGCCGGTTCGACATGGCGGGCCTTTCGGTTTCCCACGATGGCGCAACGGAAGGTCTCACCCACCTCCTGAAGGCGATGCGCAAAGCGTCAAAGAACCCTACGACAAAGTTGGTGGTAGGCGGGCAACTTTTTGAACAGTCGCCGCACATCGCGCACGAAATTGGTGCAGATGGGATTGCCGGTCGCGGTCTGGACGCTCCCGAACTCGCGAGGAAAATGTTGGCAATGTGAACGTCATACTGCTAGGGCCTCAGCCGGTAGCTCGCAGTCTGTTTGGATCGATAATGGATGCTTCGTCGCACTCGTCGCCCCCAAGATCCTCTTTCCGGGAAGCGGAGAAACATCTGTCCGGCCTTGATGCGCAGACAGTGGCCAGCCTCATCGAACAGTCCTCGGACATTGCTGTCATCATCGAGAATGGCCTCGTAAAAGACGTCGCCATCGCATCGGATGATCTGCGCCGCAGCGGCTTCGCCAATGGCTGGATAGGCCGGCCCTGGATCGACACCGTTTCCGCTGACAGCCGCACAAAAATCGAAGCTTTGCTAAGCGCCGGCGATAATGCCGCACCGGTTCGCCCGCGTCAGGTGAACCACCCATCGGGCGGCGTGCGCGACGTGCTGGTCTCCTATCGCACCGTTAAGACACCGGCGCGCGGCCCCGTGATCGCCCTGGGCCGGGACCTGCGGGAAATCTCGGAACTCCAGCAGCGCCTCGTCAAGGCGCAGCAGGATATCGAGCGCGACTACGCACGCCTGCGCAAGGCCGAAGGCCGCTACAAGATGATCTTCGAAGCGGTCTCCGATCCGATTCTGATCGTGACCGCAGAGGAATTGATAGTCGAAGCCGCTAACCGCGCCGCCGGCAAGGCGCTAGGCATAGAGGCAGACCGTCTTTCACGCGCCGACTTCCCTGGCCTGTTCGCGCCGCGCGCCGCGCGCGCCGTAGAACGGATGGCCGCCAAGGCGCTGGCGACCGGGAATGCGACCGCTGACAAGACCGAACTGGCCAATGGCAAGAAGGTCGACCTGACAGCGTCGGTCTTCGGACAGGGAATCGATGCACGCCTTGTCGTCAAAATCGGCGGCGAAGGAATCGGCGCACCTGCGGGTGGCGGTGACCGCGCCCAATTGCTCCGCGCGCTGGAAGACCTGCCTGATGCCTTCGTGGTGACCGACGAAGACCTTCGCATACTGGCCGCGAATCGCGCTTTCCTCGAGATGGCGCATCTAAGCGAAGAGGAGCACGCAACCGGCGCCCGCCTCTCGCAATATCTCGGCCGATCGACGACCGATCTGAACGTACTGATCTCGACTTTGAAAACAAATGGCACCGCGCGCAATTTCGCAACCGTATTGCGCGACCGGTTCAACGCCGAAGAACAGGTCGAAGTCTCTGCCGTGTCCACCAGCATTTCGCGGCCGATCTATTATGCCTTCTCGGTCCGCATCGTGACGCGCCGCTTCTCCACCGAACCGGCTCCCGGCGAGGAATTGCCGCGCTCCGTCGATCACCTGACAAACCTCGTCGGCCGCATGCCGCTGAAGGACATCGTGCGCGATTCGACAACGCTGATCGAGCGGCTCTGCATCGAAGCCGCGCTCAAGTTGACCGACGATAACCGCGCCTCGGCCGCCGAGATTCTCGGCCTCAGCCGGCAGGGTCTGTACTCGAAGCTCAAACGCTTCGGGATCGACGACAAGGCTTGATCTGGACGACAAGGCTTGATCTGTCTGGCGCTCCACGACATTTGATTCGCCTGCCGGGCGGTCGAAAATCAGCCCTCCAAAGCGTCAATCTGCGTTGACACTCGCCGGCGTCAACACTAGCGTGAAGCATGCTTCACACGCCTATTCCAGCGCAGTCCCACCAGCTTCCAAAGCCGGCTGCCGTGCTGGAACTTTTCAAGCCTGTCACCTGGTTTGCGGCGATGTGGGCCTTCATGTGCGGCGCCGTTTCGAGTGGCCAGCCCTTCTTCGGAAACATGCATCTCCTGCTCGGCGGCATGCTGCTCGCGGGCCCAATGGTGTGCGCCTCAAGCCAGGC
>JBGTKN010000044.1:0-10061 GCA_041744615.1 Hyphomonas sp.
GAACACGACTTCCCAGCCCTTGGCACGGACCCGGTCGAGCGCCGCCCTTGCGCCGTCCTTCGTCACTTCCCGCGACGAATTTTCCTCGCCGTCGGTCATGATGACGATCACGGCGCGCTCAGGCGCGTCGCCTTCGGCCAGCGCCACGATCCGGGCAATCGCGTCAAACAGCGGGGTCATGCCGCGCGGGCTCGCCTCGTCGTCGGTCACCTTGTTCCAGGTGGCTGCCGTGACACCGCGGCGGAGCAGGTCGAACTTCAGGCCGTCATGGTGGTCGAAGACCGCGAGCGTGACCTTGTCATCGCCGGAGGGCTTGGCGCCGTCCGCCGGGTTGGTCAATGCGTCGACATAGGCGTTCACGGAGCCGAGCGCTTCGGTCCAGATGCTTGACATCGAACCCGTCCGGTCAAGGAGGATGTAGGCGTGGGTGTGCGCCGCCATATGTGCGTTTGTGTCTGTGCTGGTCATGGGCAGTCCTCCGTGATGCGCCCCCACGC
Source organism: Hyphomonas sp. (assembly GCA_041744615.1). Taxonomy (GTDB): domain Bacteria; phylum Pseudomonadota; class Alphaproteobacteria; order Caulobacterales; family Hyphomonadaceae; genus Hyphomonas. The sequence goes on from JBGTKN010000044.1 coordinate 498, forward strand.
CCCGGACAACCCAAATGGGAAAGCGCCCACCCGGTTAAAGGGGGCGCTTCCCATAATTCGTTGCTGCACGTGCGAAGGAAGGCCTAAGCGAACTGCGGCGCGATCTTCAGGTTTTTGACCCAGCCGATCTTTTCGAGGAAGAGCAGGACCGTGCCGTTATAATCGACAATCCGGTTCCAGACGCCCTTGCGCGGACGGTGGAGCGCGCTTTGTGGCGCGTCATGATGGTGATCGTGAAAGGCTTCGCCGCCCGTGAGCAGCGCCATCATGTGATCGGCCCAGACGGGCGTCTTGAGGTGGCCAAGGACGTTGATGCCGTAGACGGTGGCGTGGAACTGGATGGCGCGGCCGATGATGACGCTGGCATGCAGCAGAGCCGTAAGGACGAGCGAGCCGCCTGACGCCCAAACGATGAGATAGATGATCGCCGGCAACACGAAATGGATCACGAGGCTCATCTCGTTGTAATAGTGGTCCATCCACACGATGATCGGGTGCTTCTTCAGCCACATCGGCATCGGGCGGTCCGTATCCTTCTTGTCGCGGAACAGGATCCAGCCGACCCAGGCCCAGCGTTTGGACTCGAACGGGTTGTGGGGGTCGCCCGGCTGATCGGCAAAACGGTGATGCTGGGAATGGTAATTCACCCAGTCGCGCACGCGGCCTTGCATGGCGATCATCAGGTTGATCATGGCCAGCACCTGGGCGGGCGGGGCCAGTTCCCCGGCTCGGTGCTGCAGGATACGGTGCAGCGGACCAATGCCCATGTTGCACCAGAAGACCGAAAAGGCGATGACGCCTATGGCGAGCGGCACATACCACCAATGGAAGGTGAGTGCGCTGACGAACACGCCGACTAGGATCATCGTCACGAACAGGGCAACGCCCAGCACGGGATAGCCGAAGCAGGAAAAGAAGCTTGGAATATCGAAAGTTTTCCAGTTTTTCGGTATCGCGGTCGAACGCGGTGTCATTACGGGCCTATCCTTTTTCTCCCGCCAGAAAGGGTGGCGGTTTCCCCCTGCGGATAAATCTCACTCTCCTCCGCTTAATACTTGATTAAGACCTGTCGGCCCGCTCTGGAAGGGCCAATTTGGCCGCTGGCGCAGTGCTGCCGCAAGTGTGATCGGCCCAAGCTCAGGGAGGGTTACGGGACCGGAACACTTCGGTTAGATGGGGCCGCTAGGAGCCAGGACCAAGATGACGGATGAGCGCCGCCTGCAAGAAGTCCGGAGCATAAGCCGGTTGTTGCATCTCGACGACGAGGCAAGCCAGGACACCTCTCATGTGCCTGTTGCCTGTCCTCTGCACGAAGACTGTATTGCTTCAGGCGATCGCAATCTCATCCTGAACCTTCAGACATCTGCCTACATCTGCACCGCGAGCGGCGAGACGGGTCCGTTCAGCGACCTGATCCGGAAGCTGGGATCCGGGCGCGCCTTGGTCCCGGCTGCTCGGACGGCGGAATCCAAAGCTCAGCTTCAGCTCATCGATGCGGAGTTTTCCGAAGTCATTCGCGCCGTGAATCCGGTGAGAAAGACACCGCCGCAGGTCTATGAGCTACACAAACGCTTGCCCACGCCTGAGGAAATCAAGGCGGAACGCGAGATCCGGCTTCACGAGATCCGCGCCGAGCGGGCGGCGCGGCGAAAGGGGCACGGCGAAAAGGCGATCATTGCTCTGCTCGCCCTCGTGTTCGTGATGGCGGGCCTGCTCGCTGCGGGTCTTTCGGGCTTCGCCAACTATCAGGCTTTTGCGTCCACGGTCATTGACCCGTTCCAGTCGATGGTCTGGGGAACGGCCGGAATCATTGCGGCGATCATCTCCTTCGGCGGATTCACTTTCGTCTACTGGCACGCCGCCAACAAGCGGATGTGGGAAAGCATGCGCTCGCTTGCCTTCGCGCTGATCGGTGCGGGTGCCTCGATCCTCGGCACAGAAATCTACATCCGCTCCAACAATCTTACCGCGGCCGCCGAAGTGACCAGCGCGGCGACGAACCGGGACGTGCTCGATGCGCAGCTTGCCGACTGGCGCCGGCAGCTGGACGGCATTGCGCCTGAAACCCGCTCGGTCGAAGGCCTGGAGTCCTATATTGCGGAAGTCGAACGCGTCGGGCGGACCGGGCAGAAGCCTTACCGCGACGCGCAGAACGAACTCGGCATTGCCAAGCGCCGCGACGATCTGCTCGCGAAGATCGAGGCGGCCAACGCGGAACTGCTGGGTCAGGGATCCGGCAACATCCTGCTGAAGGCGGAGCAACGTGCAGCGCTGCCCAGCTGGCTGTTTGCGGTACTGCTGGAACTCTTCTCGAGTCAGGCGACGTCCATTGGCCTTGTCGCTCTGCTGATCCTCACTGGCCGCCAAAAACCCGATCAATCCGTAAGCGGATAAATCTCGCCATCGCGGCCGCGCACGGCCCAGGTGTCGTCGCGGCGTTCGATGTCCGGCAGGGCAAGCGAGGCTTTCGACACGCCGCCCGGAATGTCGAGCACATAGTGCGGTACGGCGAGGCCCGAGAGATTGTCGCGAAGGGCGCGCACGAGGCGCTGGCCTTCTTCGACCGGCACGCGGAAATGCGCCGTGCCCGGCGCAGCGTCCATCTGGTGCAGGTAATAGGGTTTGATGCCGGCCGACAGGAAGGCGCGCATCAGCTCCGACAGGTCTTCCGCCGTGTCGTTAACGCCGCGCAGCAATACAGTTTGCGACACGAGCGCGATCGCCGCCCCTGCGAGCAGACGGCATGCGGCCTTGGCTTCGGGCGTAAACTCGCTGGCATGGTTGGCATGTACAGCGAGGAAGACGGCCTTCGTCCGGCTGGACAATGCTTCGGCATAGGCCGGCGTGATCCGGTCGGGCCGCGTCACCGGCATGCGTGTGTGCCAGCGGATAATCTTGACATGCGCAATGGCTTCGAGGCGCTGCGTGATCTCGCGCGCGCGCGCCGCCGAAAGCATCAGCGGATCGCCGCCGGTGAGGATCACTTCGAAGATTTCCGGATGCGCGGAGATGTAGGCGAAGACCGCCTCGAGGTCCGCCCTGGTCAGCGCCTCGCCCTTTTCAGGGCCGACCATCTCGCGCCGGAAGCAGAATCGGCAATAGACCGGGCAAGTAGATGTCGCCTTGATCAGCACGCGGTCCGGATAGCGGTGCACGAGGCCCGGCACAGGCGAATGGAGCGCATCGCCGATCGGATCGCCTGACTCGCCGGCGCGAATATCGAGTTCCTCCGGCGACGGAACATATTGCCGGCGGATCGCGTCGCCCGGATTATTCCGGTCGATGGCGCGCGCCAGCGGCTCCGGCAATGCGATCGCATAAGCCGCCTCGACCGCCGCAAGCTTCGGCGCCAATGCGTCGGAGACGAGTCCGGCCGCTTTCAGGGCGGCGACGGAGCGGAGGGTGGCAGCGGTCATGGTCGCCCCTCTAGCGCAGGCGGCGTCCAGAGGACATCGGAAATCTCCTGCGCGCCGGTCGCGAGCATCACAAGACGGTCAAACCCCAGGGCCACGCCGCTGGCTTCCGGCATGGCGGCGACGGCGGCGATGAAATCCTCGTCCAGCGGATAGCGTTCGCCATACACGGCCTGCTTCAACGCCATTTCCTGTTCTTGGCGCGCGCGCAGCGAGACGGCATCCGTCAGTTCCCGGTAGCCATTGGCGAGTTCCACGCCGCAGGCATAAAGCTCGAACCGCTCGGCAAAACGCGGATCGTCCGGAGCCGGACGGGAGAGCGCCGCTTGGCTGACGGGATACCGGTGGAGGAAGGTCAACCGTCCCTGCCCCAGCTTCGGTTCGATCAAGGTGACGAGTACGGCCGAGAAGACGTCGGTCCAGCTCGCGCCCGGCTGTGTTTCGATGCCGGCCTTGCGCGAAGCCTCCGCAAGCCCCGCTGCATCGGTGAGCACCGGTTCCAGATCAATCCCGGCATGGCGGGCGAAGGCCTCCAGCAGTGTCAGGTATTCCGGCTCGGCAAATGGATCGCAGAGTGCGCCCTTCGAGTTGAGCGCCCGGGCATCTGCCGCCTCGCAGGCCAGACGCACAATCCGGGCTGCATCCGCCATCACCGCCTCGATACGCTCCTGCGCCCGGTACCATTCGAGCATCGTGAACTCCGGCGCATGGCGCGGTCCAGTCTCGCGGTTGCGGAAAGCGCGGGCGAAGTCGAAGATCCGCGTCTCGCCCGCCGCCAGCAGCTTCTTCATCGCGAATTCCGGCGAGGTATGCAGGAAAAGCGGCGTGCGCGTGCCGTTTTCGGCCACATAGGTTGTCGCAAAGGCATGCAGGTGCGCCTCGTTGCCTGGTGAGTGCTGCAGTAGGGCGCATTCGGTCTCGGTGAACCCTTCGCGCTCGAACCAGGCCCGTATTTGCGCCTTAATCCGGCCACGCGCCGCAAGGTAGCCGCGCTTGCGGGCATGGGCCTCAGGCGACCACCAGGGAAGGCTGTCGGGGGTCATGGGGCTCCAATGGACGGGGCTGGAACGGGCCAAAGCCGCATCGAGCGGCTGGCCAAATGGCGCGGAGGCGGTATATAGCGGCGCTTTCGACCTCGCAACTCAGGAACGCCCCATGGCCGTTGAAATCGCTGCGGATATCCGCAAAGGCAACATCATCGAATACACTGACGGCCAGCTCTATGTCGTCCTCAAGGCGGAATCCTTCCGTCCCGGCAAAGGCACGCCGACCACGACCATCGACATGCGCCGCATCTCCGATGGCATCAAAATTTCCAACACGTACAAGACGTCCGACAAGGTCGAGAAGGCCTATGTCGAGGAAGTCGACCACTCTTATCTCTACATGGAGGGCGAGAACTACGTGTTCATGAACTCGGCCAACTACGAGCAGGTCATCGTACCCGGCGCGATGGTGGGCGACAGCGCCCACTACCTGCAGGAAAACATGACCGTCAAACTCCAGATGTTCAATGGCGAGCCCGTGTCGGTTACCCTGCCCCAGCGCATTACCGCCGAAATCGTGGAGACTGAGCCGGTTGTCAAAGGCCAGACGGCGTCCGGCTCCTACAAGCCCGCCAAGCTCGATAATGGCGCGCGCATCATGGTGCCCTCGCATGTCGGTGTCGGCACGCGTGTCGTCGTCAACACGGAAGACGGCAGCTATCTGGAGCGCGCCAAGGACTGAATGCGCTCTGGGATGCCAATTTCTCCCCTGGCGGCGGGAACGATCTCGCGCTGCGGCGCATAGACCTCCCGAAGCCATTGAGCTTCTCCATCTATGAACAACTCCCCGGAGCCAGCGTTTGCCCAAGCGCTGGCTCCTTCTTTTTGGCCAACCTCACGGCAAAAACACAGGTTCATGGAACTTTTGGGGCACCTGTGCTATTGTGTACCTAGCGACAGACCGGGCGCTTGGACCCGCGACCCCTCAAACGTGAGACGCAGCACCCAGAGTCCGCCCATGTCCGACCCCGCCGCCGAAGCGCCCCGCAAATCTCCGCGTCAGCGAACGCTGAAAGGCGCCCGGATCGTGTGCGAGGGTTCGTTGACCTACGATGTCACAATCCGCGATATCTCGGACGACGGCGTCAAGCTGAAGCTTGGATCGCCGTTCGTCGTGCCGCCAGTGTTCAGGCTCGTTATCCTCAACCCGAACACGGGCATTGCGGAGACGCGCGCCTGCGAATCCCGTTGGCAGCGGGGCGATCATGTGGGTGCCCATTTCATCGAAACCTTGCCGGAAGCGACCAAGCCGGCCTTGCGCGCACCGGGCCTGCGGCGGCCTCCGGGCGCCAGCTGACCCGTCGGATGTACCTTACGCTAAACATTGATTGGCCACTGCTCAAACTCCGGCAAAAACTGTTGAACAGGGTTGTCGGCGCCCCAAAAAACTGGTGGGGCGAGCCGTGAACATCATTCTCGTAGAAGACGATATCGACCTGATCGAAACGATCCAGCTGGGCTGGCCGGATCGCACGCATCGCATTGATGCGTACACGAGCTATGCCGCTTTCAAGCCGGTCCTGTTCTCCGCCAAGTTGCGCGAGGCCGACTGCATCATTCTCGACATGAAGCTGCCGGATGCGTCCGGCACACAAATCATCGCGGAGATCCAGCGCGTCAGCGATGTGCCGATAATCGTTCTTTCCGGTTCGGGCGAAACCGAATTCCGCGCGGACCTGATCAATCGCGGGATTGAGGACTATGTGCTCAAACCCCTCGGTGTGAAGGAGCTGCACGCCCGGGTCGCGCGCCTGATGCGGCGGCGCGCGACTTCGCCGGCGGAAGATGCGCCGCCCGTGAAGATCAGTGCCGTGACCTTTGACCGTACCTTGCGGTCCTTGCGGACCGCAACGGAACAGATCGAACTTACGCATGCCGAATGCCAGCTTCTCGGCGCGCTCGTCGATGCCGGCCGCCGTATCGTGTCCCGCGACGAACTGTACCTCAAAGCCTTCGGCCGAGCGCACCGGGAAGGCGAGAAGGTCCTGGAAACCTATATCAGCCGCCTGCGGAGCAAACTTGACCAGCTTGAGCCCGCCAGCGGCGATGCGATCCAGACGGCCAGGGGCTCCGGTTACCGGATCATTGTTCAGGCGTCGCAGGTCTGAGGTTTCCTTCGCGCAACGCGGCCTTTGCGCTCCGGAAAGGATCCAGAAGGGCGCGCAGCCGAGCTGCCAGTTCCGCTTTTCGGTAAGGTTTGGGCAGCAGTTGGATATCGCCGGAGAGCCGGCCGTCGCGCTCGATCATTTCCTTCGGATAGCCTGAGGAATAAAGCACGGGAATATCCGGAAACCGCTCGCGCGCGGCGCGCACGACATGACGGGCATCGGCCAAGCCCGGCATGATCAGGTCCGAGAGAATGAGGTCGGCGCCCCCGCCCGCTTGCAGATAGCGGATCGCTTCGTCGCCGCTTTCACAGGCGGTGACACGGTAACCCAGACCAATAAGCACACCGTGCACATGTTCGCGCACACCTGCATCGTCTTCGACGAGCAGGATCAGCTCACTCCCGCCCACCGGCGCCGCAGAAGGCATCGCCCGAGACGGCGCCGCACCGTCCTCCGCCCTCGGAAAGTCGAGAGAAACCCGGGTTCCCTTCCCCGGCTCGGAGGCAACACTTAGGCTGCCGCCGGTCTGTTCCATGAAGCCGAATGCCATGCTGAGACCGAGCCCGACCCCCTGCCCGACCGGCTTGGTCGTGAAGAACGGATCAAGGCATCGCCGCAAGGTTTCGCTGTCCATGCCAGCGCCGGTGTCGGCGACCGTCAGCACGACGCGCCCTGCGGCGTCCTGTTCGGTTCGCATCGTCAGCACGCCGCCCTCCTTCATGGAATCGCGGGCATTGACGGCAAGGTTCAGCAAGGCGAGTTCCAGCTGGGCCGGGTCGCACAGAACATCCACCTTCGGCGCGCGCAGGTCCGTCTCTATACGGATATTGGCCCGGAACGTCCGCCGGAGCAATTCGGCGCTGCGCATGACCTGCTCATTGAGATCGAGGAGCTCCGGTTTCAGGGGGCTGCGCCGGGCAAAGGCGAGAAGCCTTCCCGTCAGGTCGCGCCCACGCTCGGCGGCCGTCGAGACCAGTTCAAGTAGGCGGCGGTCGCGCGCGTCCACCGTCCGGTCGAGAAGAGTCTCTGCATTGCCGATGATTATCATCAGGAGGTTGTTGAAATCATGCGCCACCCCGCCGGTGATCTGGCCCAGGGCCTCCAGCTTTTCGGCCTGGGCCAGGCGTGCTTCGGCCAGCTTCTGCGCCGTGATGTCGACGATCGATCCGACGATCCTAAGGCCCCGGCCCGTCTCATCGCGCGAAATGAAACCGCGGTCGAAGACGTAACGGATGTCACCATCGTCGCGCAGGAAGCGGTACTCTGCCGACCAGGTCTCGCCTGCCCCGGCGATAGCGTCATGAAACCCCTCAAGCACACGGTCGTGGTCATCCGGGTGCAGACGGCTGGACCAGGACGTCAGCCGGTCTGCCAGCGGCGCCTCAGGGTCTCCAGCCAGCTGGCGGAAGTTTTCATTCCAGCTGAGCAGATCTGATCGAACGTCCCAGTCCCAGACGACATCATGGGTCGAGCGCGCCAGCATCTGGTAGCGCTCCTCGTTCATCCGCGCCCGGACATCGGCCGACTGCTTCTCGGTCATGTCGCGCATCACGGCAACCCAATGGGTCATCGATCTGGCAGGATTGCGCACCGGCACGAGGTCGATTTCCGCCGCAAGCACGCGGTGATCCTTCGTGAACAACCGGATATCCGAACGCATCGACACTTCACCCGATAGTGCCTGTGCCAGCACTTCGGCCGGAATACCGGGCGCTGACTCGGTCATGACCGCGAGAATAGAACGGCCGAGTATCTCGCGTTCACTGCGGCCGGTGACCCGCGAAAAAGCCGCATTAACATAGACGACCGGCGCTCGGCAGGCTTCCGGGCCGGGATGCGCCTCGAAGATCACCACGATGTCGTTGAGCCGGCTGACCGACAGATCCAGCAATCGCAGGCGCTCGCCCTGCTCGACTTCACGGGTCACATCCTGCACCGCGCCGGTCATCAGCTTGCCAAGCGGCGTATCGGTGGTTTCGGCGACGCCGCGGACATGCATGACGCGGCCATCGGCGCGCACGATCCGGTGGGCGAACTCGAAATGTGGGCTGCCGGAGGCAATGAACTGGCGAAAGTTCTCATCCGTGGCCTGCTGGTCGTCGGGGTGGACCAGGGCTGTGTAGGCTTCATATGAATGGCCAAACGAGGCTTCATCGACCTGATACATCCGGAACAGTTCGGGCGACCAGACGAGGCGTCCGGACCAGAGTTCTAACTTCCAGACACCCATCCCGATCAGGCGCTGGGCGATGCGAAGATTGGCTACCTGCTCGGCCAGCTGTTCGGCGGCGGCCTCGGCCGTTGCCCGCAGGGACGCCTCCCGGCGCAGCAATGTCTCACGCTCACGCTCCAGTGCCACCGCGCGGTTGACATCGCGGACGGAAACAAGTTCCGCTCGCCTCCCCTGCCAGTCGATCAGTTGCGCCGTGATCTGAACGAAGAAGACCTCGCCGGACTTGCGCCGGTGCCGGAAGGTCGACACCTCGCAGCGCTTGGTGCCCGCTGACCGGATGCTTTCCAGGAAAGCGGGGATGTCCTCCTCCGGGCGGACATCGGTGGCCTTGAGTGCGAGTAACTCTTCCCGGCTATAGCCGTAGGCAGCGATGGCCGCCGTGTTTACATCCAGAAATTGCAGCGTGCCGAGATCATAGACCCACATCGGATCCGGATGGTTCTCGTAGAAGACCTCGCGTTCCTGCATGGCGGCGGACCTGCTTTGCCCCGGGGGCGGTGGACGGGTCGGTCTGCTCTAGCACGCAGGAGCCCTGAACGCATCCAGCCGGTGAAAAACAGGCTCAGCCCGCCGGAACGGCCCGGTCATAAGTCTCGGGCCCGATCGCGCGACGCACGATCTCGAGACTCGCGGCGGTCTCGCTTGCATCAAGGCCCAGCAGGCTGGCTGTCTCGGCCACGGGGAAGCCCGCGCCCAGGTGGAGCGCCGCGATCTCCCGTGTCTCTAGCGGCAGGTCCAGCAGCGGCGCCAGGGCCTGGTCGAGG
>JBGTKN010000045.1:0-2618 GCA_041744615.1 Hyphomonas sp.
GGTGATGCCGGTGCGGGCGGCCCGCTTCTTCTCGTCGTCATTGCGGAAGACGAGGCGGCCAAACATCTGTCCGCCGACGCACTTCAGCGCCGCGGCGGCGAGCACGCCTTCCGGGGCGCCGCCTTGGCCGACATACATGTCGATGCCGGTGGCGGCGTCGGTCGTTGCGATCACGCCGGCGACGTCACCGTCGGTGATCAGCGAAATGCGCGCGCCAGCGGAGCGCAGGGAGTCGATGATGTCCTGGTGGCGCGGACGGTCGAGCACGCAGACGGTCATGTCTTCGACCTTGCGCTTGGCAGACTTGGCGAGCGCCTTGATGTTTTCGGCGGGCGACGCGTCGAGGCTGATCAGGCCTTCAGGGAAACCGGGGCCGATGGCGATCTTGTCCATGTAGGTGTCGGGCGCGTAGAGAAGGCCGCCGCGCGGGGCGATGGCAAGCACGGCGAGCGCGTTGGCCATCGCCTTGGCGGTCAGCGTCGTGCCTTCCAACGGGTCGAGCGCGATGTCGATTTCGGGGCCCTTCCCGGTGCCGACTTCCTCGCCGATATAGAGCATCGGGGCTTCGTCCCGCTCGCCTTCGCCGATCACGACGCGGCCCCTGAATTCGACCTCATTGAAAGCCGAACGCATCGCGTCCACGGCGGCGGCATCGGCCTTTTTCTCGTCGCCGCGCCCGACTTCCTTCGAAGCGGCGATGGCGGCGAGTTCGGTCACACGCACCATGGCATCGGCAAGGCTTGGCGTCAGAACGTTGTTTTTCATATGTATTTCTCCACGGGCGGGAATTCGGGACAGTTAATCTGAAAGAGAAGCAATTAGCTTGCCGCTTCGATGCGGATGAGGCGCGGGTCCTCGACGGAGACCGACAGATTCGCAATCCGGTTAACAGCGGCCTGCATCTGCGCGCGCGGGCAGCGGTGGGTGACGACGGCGACTGGGCTGGCGCCACTCTCGTCGGCGGAATCCTGCAACAGCTTGTCGACCGAGACACCTTCCTCGGCCAGCGCTTCGGTCAGCGCGGCAAGAGTACCCGGCTTGTCGGCGAGACGTACACGGAGGAAGAAAGGCGCGATCTCAGAGGCATCGCCGCTGATGAAGGGTTGCGCAACATGGTGTTCGGCGCGGCCGAAAGCATTGCGGATGGCGGGCCGGAATAGTTTGGCGACATCGCCCATCACGGCGCTGGCGGTCGGGCCGGAACCGGCGCCGGGTCCTGTGAGCACGACGGCGCCCAGCGGGTCGCCCTCGATGCGCACCGCGTTCAGCGATCCATCGACGCGCGCGAGCGCATGGGAATGCGGCAGGGCCATCGGCTCGACGCGGCAGATGACGCCCGCCTTGGTTAGCACGCCTTCGGCGATAAGCTTGATGCGGAAGCCGAGACGGTCTGCGAGGCGAAGATCGAGCAGGCCGATCTCCTCGATCCCGCGCACGTCGACCTTCGAGAAATCAAGGTCTGCCGAGAAGGCGATGGCGGAGAGGATCGCGGCCTTGTGGGCGGCGTCCATGCCGGAGACATCGAGCGTGGGATCTGCTTCGGCATAGCCGCGTTTCTGGGCTTCGGCGAGCACTTCGTCATACGCGCGGCCCGTCTCGAGCATGGTGCTCGTGATGAAGTTGCAGGTACCGTTGAGTATGCCGGAGACCCGTTTGACTTCGGTGCCGACGAGGCTGTCGCGCAGTACACGTACGACCGGGATGCCGCCCGCGACAGCGGCTTCGAACAGCAGGTCCACGTGTTTTTCGGCGGCGAGGGCGGCGAGCGCGATACCGTGTTTGGCAATCAGCGCCTTGTTGGCGGTGACGACGTGCTTGCCGGCCTTGAGGGCGCTTTCGACCGCGAATTTGGCCGGCCCGTCAGAGCCGCCGATAAGCTCGACGAACACATCCACATTCGGGTCTTCTGCCAGCGTCGCGGCGTCGTCAAACCAGGCATAGCCGTCAGTGTTCACCGGCCGGTTGCGGCTTTGCGAGCGCGCGCTCACACCCGCAATCTCGACCTGCCCCGGCAGCCTCAAGCGGTCCTGACGCTGCACCAGTTCTATCAAGCCTGCCCCGACATGGCCGAGGCCTGCAATTCCTATTCTCAACGGCCCCACGGGGTGCCTCACTCACTATTTCAACGCTCCGGCGGGTGACTAGCGGTTTTGGGGCGCGGGGGGAAGTGCCGCCCGCGGGGCAAACGACCTGCCGCCGATCAGCCGCGTGGCTTTCAGGCGGGTTGCGTCCAACGCCTGATAGCGAATTTGCGGAACCATTTCAGGGTTAATGCGTTGGCTGGACATCACTCCCGAGGAAGGAAACGTCTCATGTCCATTTCCCTGCGCGCACTCCTGGCTTCGGCCGCTTCTGTCTGCCTGCTGACGAACTGTACGCCGTATCAGGAAACAGATCGCGGCGACTCCCAGGGCGACGTTTCCGCACCTGTCGTGGTGGATCCCGTAGAGCCTGCAGATACCGAATACGGTACCGGACCGCAGCCCGGCGCTGCCGGGGGCGGCGCTGGCCAGATCGACGCTGGGGTCGCAACGGCTACGAAGATCCGCACCCGCGCCGATATCTCCGCCAGCGTATCGGCCATGATGACTCTCGCCGACAAGGACAATGACGGTCAG
>JBGTKN010000046.1:0-7809 GCA_041744615.1 Hyphomonas sp.
GTACGCCGGGCATGTTCCTCAATCAGCGCCTTGGCCTCGCCGACATGTTCAGCCTGCATCTCGCCGAGCGGATACCAGTCGATCGAGTCCGGGTTGACGACCTGTTCAAACCGGTTCGACGGGTCCCATACGAAGGCAGCGCCGCCGGTCATGCCGGCGCCGAAATTGTCGCCGACCGGGCCGAGGATCACCGCGCGGCCATTGGTCATGTATTCGCAGCCGTTTGCACCGCAGCCTTCGACGACGGTGCGTGCGCCCGAGTTACGCACCGCAAAGCGAACGCCGGCGGTACCGGCGGCAAACAACTTGCCGGCGGTCGCGCCATAGAGGCAGGTATTGCCAATGATCGCATCGCCGATGGCGGAGCGGCGGTCACGCGGACGCGGGGTCACCACAATGGTCGCGCCTGACAAGCCCTTGCCGACATAGTCGTTGGCATCACCGAGCACTTCCAGCAGCAAGCCCTGCACGCTGAACGCGCCGAGCGACTGGCCGGCGGAACCTTCGAGCCGTATGTGCAGCCTGCCTTCGGGAAGCGACTGCATGCCGAACTTGCGGGTGATGCGCGAACTCGCCCGCGCGCCGATGGCCCGCGTCGTGTTCTCCACACCGTATTCCAGCTGCATCTTCTCGCCACGCTCGAAGAACGGCTCGGCGTCGCGAAGGATCTGGGCGTCGAGCGTGTCTGGCACGGGCTCCCGGCGGTTCGGCTTGTAGACCACCGGCGTATCGGTATCGACCTGAACGAGGAGCGGATTGAGATCGAGGTCATCAAGGTGCGAGGCGCCGCGACTGACCTGTTTGAGCAGGTCGGTGCGTCCGATGGCTTGGTCCAGCGATTTCAGACCGAGCGAAGCGAGGATTTCACGCACGTCTTCGGCGATGAAGCTCATCAGGTTCACGACCTTTTCGGGGTTGCCCGAGAAGTGCGCCCGCAGCGCTTCATCCTGCGTACAGACGCCGACCGGGCAGGTGTTGGAATGGCACTGGCGCACCATGATGCACCCCATCGCCACCAGTGAGGCTGTGCCAATGCCGTACTCTTCAGCGCCAAGCATCGCCGCGATCACGATGTCGCGTCCCGTGCGCAGCCCGCCATCCGTACGCAGGGTGATCTTGTCGCGCAGATTATTGAGCGACAACACCTGATGCGTTTCAGCGAGACCGATTTCCCAGGGCAGTCCCGCATACTTGATCGAAGTCTGCGGGCTCGCGCCCGTCCCGCCGACACCGCCGGCAATCAGGATGATGTCGGCCTTGGCTTTTGCCACACCGGCGGCGACCGTGCCGACCCCGGACTGGGCGACGAGCTTCACGCAGACCCGCGCGTCCGGGTTGATCTGTTTGAGGTCGTAGATCAGCTGGGCGAGGTCTTCGATCGAATAGATGTCGTGGTGTGGCGGCGGCGAGATCAGCGTGACGCCGGGCGTTGCATGGCGCAGTTTCGCGATCAGCTCGGTCACCTTGAAGCCGGGCAGCTGGCCACCCTCGCCCGGCTTGGCTCCTTGCGCCACCTTGATCTCGATTTCGCGGCATTCATTGAGATATTCTGCGGTGACGCCGAAACGGCCGGAAGCGATCTGCTTGACGGCAGAGTTCATGTTGTCGCCGTTCGGCAGCGGCCTATACCGTGCGCGGTCCTCGCCGCCTTCTCCGGACACGGACTTTGCGCCGATCCGGTTCATTGCGATGTTCAGCGTGCCATGCGCCTCGGGTGAGAGCGCGCCGAGTGACATTCCGGGCGTGACGAAGCGTTTGCGGATCTCGTTGATCGACTGGACCTGAGCCAGCGGGATCGCCTCACCAGCGGCCTTGAAGTCCAGCAGGTCACGCAGCTGGATCGGGTCGCGGGCATGCACAGCGTCGACATACTTTCGATAGATCGCATAGTCGCCCCGGTCGCAGGCGGCCTGAAGCGTGTGGATCAGAGTGCCGTCGAGGGCATGAAGTTCATCGGATGCGCGCAGGCGGTAGAAGCCGCCGACGGGCAGCGAGATGACGTCCTCGTCGAATGCTTTCTGGTGACGCACCAGAGCATTTTCCTCGAGGCCCGCCAGGCCGAGGCCGGAGATGCGGCTCGACATGCCGGGGAAATAGTCAGCGACCAAGGCGCGGCTGAGGCCAAGCGCTTCGAAATTGTAGCCGCCGCGATAGGACGAGATTACAGAGATACCCATCTTCGATATGATCTTGAGGAGGCCGGCCTCGACCGCCTCCTTGAAATTTTGCGCCGCCTTGCCGAGCGTGAGATCACCGAGGAGACCGCGCGCATGCCGGTCAGCGATGGCATCCTGCGCAAGATAGGCGTTAACGCAGGTGGCGCCGACACCGATCAGAACCGCGAAATAGTGCGTGTCCAGACATTCGGCCGACCGCACGGTAATCGAGCAGAAGGTGCGCAGTCCCTGCGCCACCAGGTGCGAATGCACCGCGCCTGTGGCGAGAATCATCGGCACTGCAATCCGGCTGGCCGACTGGTTCTCGTCCGTCAGGATGATATGCTCACGGCCCGCGCGCACAGCTTCTTCGGCCTCGCGGCGGATACGCTCCAGCGCGTCCTTCAGAGCCGCGCCCTCGGCGGCGGTCACATCGTCCGGAGCGAAGGTGCAGTCGATGATCTCGGTGCCGAGGCCGAGGCGCGTGATCAGGCGCTCATACATGCCGGTTGTCAGGACCGGGCTTTCCAGCACGAAGACTTCCTGCTGAGACTTGTCCGTATCCAGAACGTTGCCGAGGTTTTTGAACCGGGTGCGCAGGCTCATCACCCGGCCCTCCCGAAGGGGATCGATTGGCGGGTTGGTGACCTGGCTGAAATTCTGGCGGAAGAAATGGCTCATCGGCCGGTAAGCGGACGAGAGCACGGCGGGCGCGGTGTCATCGCCCATCGAACCAATGGCTTCCTTGGCGCTCTCGGCCATTGGCGCGAGGATCAGTTCCAGCGTCTCCAGCGTGAAGCCTGCGGCTGTCTGGCGACGGAGCAATTCCTCGCGGCTGAACAGCACCGGCTCCGGCCCGGGCCCGATCTCCGGCTCGAGCTCCACCACGGCCTGCAGCCACTCTTCGTACGGCGCCTGTCCGGCGAGATGGTCGACGATCTCGCGGTGGTCGTAGAACTTGCCCGTCTGCAGATCAGCCGCGATCATACCGCCTGCAGGAATGGACCCCCGCCGGGCAATTTCGTGATTTCCGAGCGGGCACATGCCGGTTTCCGAGCCGACCGCCAGAATACCGTCCGTCGTCAGAGCATAGCGCAGCGGGCGCAGGCCGTTGCGGTCCAGTCCCGCGACAGCCCAGCGGCCATCAAAGGCGGCGATGCCGGCCGGACCGTCCCAAGGTTCCATCACCGAGTTGCAGTAGTCATACAGCGCGCGGTGCGCCGTCGGCATCACCGATTCGCGCTTCGACCAGGCCTCGGGAATCAGCATAGCCTTGGCCATGGGCGCCGAACGTCCGGACTTGCAGAGCATCTCCCACACCGCATCCAGCGCGCCGGAGTCGGACGTGCCATCCGGGATGATCGGCTTGATGTCGTCGACATTGTCGCCGTACGCCTCGGAGACCATCCTGATCTCGTGGCTCTTCATCCAGTTCTTGTTGCCGCGCAGCGTGTTGATCTCGCCATTGTGCGCGATCATCCGGAACGGCTGGGCGAGCGCCCATTGCGGAAACGTGTTGGTGGAATAGCGCTGGTGATAGATCGCGAAAGCGGAGACGAAACGCTCGTCGCGCAGGTCGAGATAGAAATTGTCGATGTCGGCGGCAAGGAACATGCCCTTGTAGATCAGCGACTTGTGGTTCAGCGAGCAGACATAGAAGGACGGTATGCTCGCCTCGCGCGCCCTGCGTTCGATCCGGCGGCGGCAGATGTAAAGCTCGCGCTCCATGTCGTCGGTGCTGCGGCCACGGGCGTCGCGAAACATGATCTGTTCGATCGCCGGACGCGTATCCTTGGCCTTCTGGCCGATGACGGAGACATCCACCGGCGGCTGGCGCCAGCCATAGATGTAGAAGCCCGAGTTCAGCACCTCGCGCTCGACCAGCGTGCGGCCGGCTTCCTGCGCCGCAAAATCCGTGCGCGGAAGGAAGATCTGGCCGACGCAGATCCGGTCATCGGTCGGGCTGTGACCGGTGCGGCTGACATGTTCGCGGAAGAAATCCTGCGGCACGTCGAGGCGGATGCCCGCGCCGTCGCCGGTCTTGCCGTCGGCGTCCACCGCGCCGCGGTGCCAGACATTCTTCAACGCGGCGATACCCATCGCGACGATCTCGCGCCGG
Source organism: Hyphomonas sp. (assembly GCA_041744615.1). GTDB lineage: Bacteria > Pseudomonadota > Alphaproteobacteria > Caulobacterales > Hyphomonadaceae > Hyphomonas. The sequence continues at coordinate 4,276 of JBGTKN010000046.1, forward strand.
GGTTTGCCGTCCAGCGAGACGACAAGGCCGACGCCGCAGGCATCCTTCTCGTCCTCGGGATTATAGGCATGGCCGTCAACAAGTTTCTGGCGGTTGGCTTCGTACTGCTTCACATAGTCCGACATCTGAATTACTCCGCCGCCACTTTGCTGGACGCCATGGCTTTCATCGCCTTGTGCATCGCGTCTGCCGCATCGCGGCCATCCTTGATCGCCCAGACAACGAGCGAAGCGCCGCGTACGATATCGCCCGCCGCATAGACGCCCGGCAGGCTGGTCTGCATCGTCGCATAATCCACTCGCACGGCGCCCCAGCGATTGACGGTCAGGGCCGGTTCATCGAACAGCATCGGCAGGTCTTCCGGATCAAAGCCGAGCGCCTTGATCACCATGTCGGCTTTCACGTCCAGTATTTCACCCGTCTTCACCGGGCTCTGGCGACCGGACGCATCGGGCTCACCCAGCTTCATCTTGCTGGCGCGCACGGCCTTGGCCCTGCCGGCCTTGGTGTCGAGGATGGCTTCCGGATTGGCGAGCCATTCGAACACGACGCCTTCTTCCTCGGCGTTCTGGACCTCGCGCTGCGAGCCCGGCATGTTGGCCCGGTCGCGGCGATAGAGACAGGTCACGGATTTCGCGCCCTGGCGCACGGCCGTCCGGACACAGTCCATCGCGGTGTCGCCGCCGCCGATCACGACCACACGCTTGCCTTCGGCGTTCAGTTCGCCGGACTCGAAAGCCGGCACCACGTCACCAAGCCCCTTGCGGTTGGAGGCGGTGAGAAAATCGAGCGCCGCGAGAACGCCATCCGCCCCGCTGCCGGGGCATTTGAGATCCTTGGCCGCGTAGACGCCGGTAGCGATCAGAACGGTTTCATGTTCGGCGCGCAGCTGCGCCAGCGAGATATCCTTGCCGACGCGCGTGTTGAACCGGAACCGGATCTTCGAAGCCTCGAGATGCGCGATCCGCCGCTCGACAATATCCTTCTCCAGCTTGAAGCCGGGAATACCGTAGACGAGCAGTCCGCCGCCGCGGTCATAGGCGTCGTACACCGTCACCTGATAGCCCTTGCGGCGCAGTTGTTCGGCGGCGGCAAGGCCGCCCGGCCCTGCCCCTATGATGCCGGCCGATTGCGCGCGCTCGCGCGGCGGCTTGATCGGCTGGATCCAGCCCTCGGCCCAGGCGGTGTCCGTGATGTGCTTTTCGATCGAGCCGATGGTCACCGTGCCATGGCCGGACTGCTCGATGGTGCAGATGCCTTCACAGAGACGGTCCTGAGGGCAGATGCGGCCACAGATTTCGGGCATGTTGTTGGTCGACGACGAGACGCGCCAAGCCTCTTCCATACGGTCCTCGGCCGCAAGTTTCAGCCAGTCGGGAATATTGTTCTGCAATGGGCAGCCCTGCTGACAAAAGGGCACACCGCATTGCGAGCAGCGTCCAGCTTGCGCCTTCGCCGCGTCGGGTGAGAAATCCGCATAAATTTCAGCGAAGTCTTCCGAGCGCACGGTCGCCGGGCGTTTCGCGGGCATGGCGCGCGAGACTTTCGTGAACTTCAACATTTTCTCGGCCATCAGTGGCATCTCCCTCACCCGTGCAGGGTTTCGCCCGCCGGATCTCCGCTTCTAATGCCTCTGATTTGGCCTAACAAGCCCGATCCCTATTTATGCATATCAACACGATATTTAAAGTTAGAATTCGCGGCTGTTTCGCCCCCCTGATGCGGCCGACGAGTCATAATGCATATCATTTTGGAACAAACGAGTTGGCGCATTTTCTGCGTGCCGGGGCGCATTCGCGCAATTCAATGTTTTACCTTTCCGCGTTAGGGCTGGGTCTGAGTCAATTCCAGGCACCGAAGGCCCATGTCGCTTCTCCAGATACTCATTATTTCGATCATCCAGGGCATCACCGAATGGCTGCCCGTCTCCTCCTCGGCGCATGTGCTCATTGCGGCGGATTTTTTCGGCTATGTCGGGCGCGATGAACTCCTGATCAACGCCGTCGCCAATTTCGGCACGGTCGCCTCCATGCTGATCTATTTCCGCAAGGAGATCGGTGAGGCGATTGCAGGCACCTTCTCCCTGCCGGGTGCACTGAGCGCCAAACGCACGCTCAGTTCAGGCGAACGCCTCGCCATGAACCTTCTCGCCTCGCTGCCACTGACCCTTGCCGGCCTCGCTGCCGCGCGCCTGTTCATTCCCGACGAAGTCAACGCGGCGGTGCGCTCGGTTCAGGGGGTCGCCATTCCGCTGATCGCTTTCGGCATCCTGCTCGGCCTCGCCGACATTTTCGGAAAGAAGGACCGCACAATCGATGACATGACGCCCTGGCACGCTGTTCTGATCGGCGCCGTCCAGGTGATCGCCGCGGTGCTGCCGGGCACCTCGCGTTCCGGGATCACGATGACTACGGCGCGGGCGCTCGGCTATTCGCGTCCCGACGCCGCCAAATTCGGGCTGCTGGTCGGCGCGCCGGTCCTGTCGGCAGTTGGCCTCTACATGATTGCGGAATTCTATTTCGGCAGCGAAGTCGGCCTCGTCACGGTGACGGCAGCCGAAGCGATTGCAATCGGGGTCGGCTCTGCCCTGTCGGGCCTCGTGGCGATCTATATCCTGATGACGCTGGTGCGCAGGATGAGCTTCCTGCCCTTCGTGGCCTACCGGATACTGCTCGGCGTAGCACTGCTGACGATGATGCCGATCCCACTGGTGGCAGGATGAAGCGGATCAGGCTTCGCTGGGCTTGTGGAACTCGCCGTAGGTGCGGAAGCGCCAGAGATAGCGCGGCACGATAGCTTCCACCGATTCCAGATCGGTGACGCCGAGGTCACCAATGGTCAGCGCGCCGGCAGCCACGACGTTGTCGTGCTTCAGCATCTCGACCTGCGATCCGGTGATCGGCGGACTGCCGAGGAAACCCCAGGAGAACGGAGGCACGAAACGCCAGATCGCGCCGGTCAGGTAACCGGCCGGACGCGCCAGGAAGAATGGCAGCGGCAACTTGAAACGCTTGAGGTCAATCGTCTTCAGGATGATGTCGTAGAGTTCGTTGAACGTGTAGACGCCCGGCCCGCCGAGCTCATAGGTCTTGCCTTCGGCCGCTTCCGAATCCACCGCGAACGCAATCGCACTGGCGACATTGCCGGCATAGACCGGCTGGAACCTCGTCTTGCCGCCGCCGATGGCGGGGAGGAAAGGCAGTGAGCGCGCCATCGCAGCGAAGCGGTTGAAGAACTGGTCTTCCGGGCCGAACACGATGGACGGACGCAGGATGGTCGCTGTCGGCACGGACGTGCGCACGTCGGCTTCGCCTTGCGCCTTGGTGCGGGCATAGGGTGACTTCGAGCCGGCATCTGCGCCGATGGCGGAGACCTGGATTAAGCGCGTGATGCCCCTCGCGGCTGCCGCTTCGGCCACGAGCGCAGCGCCGTCCCCCTGCGATCCGGCGAATGTCTGCTTGCCACTCTCGAACAGGATGCCAACAAGGTTCACCACCGCGTCGGCGCCGTCGAGCGCGCGGTCGATCGAGGCGC
>JBGTKN010000047.1:0-1632 GCA_041744615.1 Hyphomonas sp.
TTTCCCGGGCGCGGCATCGCCCGCCCCGGGAAGCCTGACCTGGTCGCAGCCGGTGAGCAGCACGGCGAGGCTGGCAGCTGCCAGCAGGTGGACGCGGATCATGGTGGAGGCTTCCCTTCTGAAAGTCGGCTGCATTAACCCCGGTGTCCGCTGCGGGGTCAAGTTGATGCGCGCCAAGACGCGGGAAACTGTGGCGGCAGGGTTGCCCCAGCGGGAGCGGCGCCTATTCTGCGCCTCTCAATCCGGAGACCTGATACGATGCGTACCCTTCGCTCAGCCGCCGCGGCCCTGCTGTTCACCCTGCCTTGCCTTGTATCGTCAGCCCAGGAGGGCGGCACCACGGATGCGATGCAGGCCTCGCTCGCCGCCGGATGGAAGGCGACCTTCATCTGTTCAGGAACCTTCGTGGCGGGGCAGACCCTGGCCGAGATCGAGCGCAACGAACTGTCCGGAATCTATCCCGATTATCAGCGCGACTATGACCAGCTTCCGCCGGCCGTGATCGATACCGGCCGCAAGCTGGTTTCGGTGACCTATGCGCCGGACATGCCGCCGCGCATGGCCGCTTTCCGTCCCGGCTTTGGTTGCACGCAGCTTCCCGCCGGCGCGGGCGAAGAGGCGCTCGCCTTCCTGCCGCGTTTCGCCTCCTGGCCGGCGCCGCCGCCGCAGGACCGCGGCAGCGCGATCGGATCCAGCGTCAAGATCGAGCTGAAGATCGAAGAGGCCGAACGACTCGACCCACCCGTCTCGGCGTCGTTTGACGAGATCACCTATGGCAGCGGCACCCGGACGGCCTCTGTCATCGTGGTGCGGGACGGGCAGGTGGTGGCCGAACGCTATGACCGGGGCATCGACCATGAGACACCCGTGCGCACCTGGTCGGCAGCGAAGTCGCTGACGGCAACGCTGATCGGCGCGGCACGCCGGCAAGGCCTGATCGATATCGACTATCCGGCCGTGATCGCCGACTGGAACAAGGGCGCCGATCCGCGCCGCGAGATCACGGTGCGCAACCTGCTGCACATGGCGAGCGGCCTTGACAGCGGCGACAGCGGTTCGCGTACGGACAGACTGTATTTCGCGGGCGCGCGCGTGACGGACATGGCGGCGAAGAACTCGCTGGAAGTGAAACCCGGCACGCGGTTCAAATACGCCAACAACGATACACTCATCGCGATGCGCGCACTGCGCGAGGCGATGAAAGACGATAACGGGTTCCACCGCTTCCCGTATGAATCCCTTTTGCACAAGATCGGCGCGGTGCACACGACGCTAGAGATCGACTGGAACGGCGACTTTATCTCGTCGAGCCAGGTCTGGGCGACGGGCCGCGACCTGGCCCGTATCGGGCAGCTTTACCTTCAGGACGGCATGTGGGGCAATGAACGCCTGCTGCCGGAAGACTGGGCCGAGTTCGTCCGTACACCCGCTCCCGCGCAGCCGATGGCGGGGGACGGCTATGGCGCGCAGTTCTGGCTGATGAACAAGTCTCCTGGCGTGCCGGCCGGTACGTTCTATGCGGCCGGTAACCGGGGCCAGTATATTGTGATCATCCCGTCGCTGAACACTGTGGTGGTGCGCCAGGGTTTCGATATCATCGGCGGCGCCCAGTTCGACATCGCGCGGTTCACG
>JBGTKN010000048.1:0-3741 GCA_041744615.1 Hyphomonas sp.
GATGCGCCATGCCAGCGGCGACCAGCCAGTCGCGGCGCTGCGCCTCGAGATGCAGAAGGCGATGCAGGCCGATTGTGCGGTATTCCGCACCGGTTCGGTGCTGAAGGAAGGCGTTGAAGCCATTGAGGATGTCTACAAGAAAGTCCCGGGCCTCGACGTGAAGGATCGCGGCATGGTCTGGAATACGGACCTTGTCGAGGCGCTGGAGTTCGACAACCTGATCTGCCAGGCCGCCGTGACGGTGAACTCGGCCGCCAACCGACAGGAAAGCCGGGGCGCGCATGCGCGCGAAGATTTCTCCGACCGCAATGACGAGAAGTGGATGAAGCACACGCTGGCCTGGGTGGACAGCGCCGGCAAGGTAACCATCGATTTCCGCCCGGTGCACGAGTACACACTGTCAAACGACATCGCTTATATCGAGCCGAAAGCGCGGGTCTACTGATTGAACATGGCGTTCGGGCACGGAGGGAGGGATGAGTGATTACAAATCCGTCTGGGTCCGCGCCGGAAGGCAGAAGAAGGAAGAGAAGAAACTGCTCGGCAGGGGCAAGAAACTGGTCGACGAACCGCACCAGGCGGATATCGCCGAACTGAGCGCCCAGATCGAGACGGCCTGCAACGCACTGCATGAAGAAGGCTATGATGTGATTTCGATACTCCCCTCCGTGAGCGGACATTCGGAAAAAGGGGCCATCAACCAGGGTGGTTATGGCTTCGGATTCAGCATTACCGATGGAGCAGTGATCACTGCCCGCCGCCGCACCGTTTAACACCCCGATTTCCAGGACGAGACCATGGTTGAACTGACCCTCCCGAAGAATTCGAAAATCGGCAAAGGTAAGACCTGGCCGAAGCCACAGGGCGCGACCAACTTGCGCGAGTTCCGCATCTATCGCTACAGCCCGGAAGAGACCGGCAATCCGCGCTGGGATACCTACTGGGTGGACATGGACAAGGCCGGGACGATGATCCTCGACGTCCTGTTCTATATCAAGAACATCGTCGACCCGACGCTCGCCTTCCGTCGCTCCTGCCGCGAAGGCGTGTGCGGCTCCTGCGCGATGAACATTGCCGGGCGCAACACGATTGCCTGCACCAAGGGCTTCGACGGCCTGCCGGGCGGGGTGATCACCATCAGCCCGCTGCCGCACCTGCCGGTGATCCGCGACCTGATCCCTGACCTGACGAACTTCTACGCCCAGCATGCTTATGTTCAGCCCTATCTCAAGACAGATAGTCCGCCTCCGGAGAAAGAATGGCGCCAGTCGGAATCTGACCGGACGCAGCTAGACGGCCTCTACGAGTGCATCCTCTGCGCCTGTTGCTCGACCTCCTGCCCGTCCTATTGGTGGAACGGCGAGAAGTATCTTGGCCCGGCGGCGCTGCTGCAGGCCTATCGCTGGCTGATCGACAGTCGCGACGAGGCGACAGGCGAGCGCCTTGATGATCTCGAGGATCCGTTCAAGCTCTACCGCTGCCACACCATCATGAACTGCGCGCAGGTATGCCCGAAAGGCCTGAACCCGGCGCAGGCGATTGCCAAGATCAAGCACATGATGGTCGAGCGGGTCAGCTAGCCGACGCCTCAAAGCCCTTTCGCCCCTCTCCCCGCAAGCGGGGTCGAGGGACTTGAAGCGGAAGACTGGGCTTACCCCTCGAACGGATCGCGCATGAGGATCACGTCCTCACGTTCCGGTGAGGTGGAGACCAGCGCGCAGGGCTTGCCGACGAGTTCTTCGAGGCGGCGCACATAGACAACCGCCTCGGCCGGCAGGTCCGTCCAGCTCCGGGCGCCGCGGGTGGAGCCGCTCCAGCCCTTCAGGGTTTCGTAGACAGGCTCGACAGCGGCCTGGTCGGTGAGGCCGGCGGGGAAAAAGTCGATCGTCTTGCCACCTAGCCTGTAGGCGGTGCAGACCTTGATCTCGTCAAAGCCGTCCAGCACGTCCAGCTTGGTGAGGGCGAGGCCGTTCACACCCGAGGTGGCGCAGGCCTGGCGGACCATGACAGAATCAAACCAGCCGCAGCGGCGCGGACGCCCGGTATTGGTACCGAATTCATGGCCGACGGTGCCGAGTCTCTGGCCGATCGCGTTGTCCTGCTCGGTCGGAAACGGACCGGAACCGACGCGGGTCGTGTAGGCCTTGGCGAGGCCGAGCACGTAGGAGATGGCCCCCGGGCCGACGCCCGATCCGGCGCTGGCATTGCCGGCGACGACGCTGGAGGAGGTGACGAAGGGATAGGTGCCATGGTCGACATCCAGCATCACGCCTTGCGCGCCTTCGAACAGGATGCGGCGGCCCTTGCGGACCTGCTCGTCGAGGATTTTCCAGACCGGCTGGGCATAGACAAGGATCTGGGGGGCGATCTTCAGGAGCTCGGCTTTCAGGGCGGCGCCGTCCGGCTCCGGGAGATCGAGGCCAATGCGCAAGGGACGGTGGTGGGCGAGCAGGCGCTCGATCTTCATGTCGAGCGCGGCGGGGTCGGCAAGGTCAGCCACGCGAATGGCGCGGCGGCCAACCCGGTCCTCATAGGCCGGGCCGATGCCGCGCTTGGTGGTGCCGATCTGGGCGGCGCCGAGGGCCCCTTCCCGTGCGGCGTCGATATCCTTGTGCCAGGGCAGGATCAGTGAGGCATTGTCGGCGAGGATCAGGCTGGCGGGCGAAACCTCCACGCCCTGAGCGCGGATGCCTTCGATCTCGGTCAGGAAATGCCAGGGATCAACCACGACGCCGTTGCCGATCACCGACAGTTTGCCGCCGCGAACGAGACCGGAGGGCAAGAGCGCGAGCTTAAAGACCTTGCCGTCAATGACGAGCGTATGGCCGGCATTGTGCCCGCCCTGGAAGCGGACGACCACATCGGCGCGCGCCGACAGCCAGTCGACGATCTTGCCCTTGCCCTCGTCGCCCCACTGGGCGCCTACAACGACGACTCCTGCCATGTTCCGCTCCGTTTACAGCCGCGGGGACAAGGGCAGGAATTGTCCGCCAAATGCAAGGGGCAGATGCGCGCGGGTCCTTCGTTTACTCGCCGAGGCGGTAGAGGACCCGGACGCCGATATTGTCGATGCCCTGGTTGCGGCCCGAGCCGAGGATCTGGCCATGGCTGAGGTGTTCGTACATCAGTTGCGCGCCCCATTTCTCGCCGAGGTCCCGGTTGAGGGAGAGGCTGGTGCGGAAGAGGTCGCGCGAGCCGAAGAATACCGTCTCGGCCGAGACCGGGTCGTTGCGCGGGTCGCCTTGCGGGAAGGGAAAGGTCAGCTCGCCATCATGGATGACATAGCCGACGCCCGGCTCCAGCGACCAGCCGTCTGCGAAGTCCCAGTTCCAGTGCAGCCCTGCTCCGCCGAAGCTGGTGTCACCGGCGGTGTTGACGCTGCCCATCACATAGGGGCGCGGGCTCCAGACGAGGCTGAGAAAGTCCGGCGAGTTGAAAACGATCTCGCCGCTGATGTTCGGCCCGTCTTCCTTGTTGGCATTGTCGCAATTTGCGATGCAGACATTGTGCTGGACGACGCCAACGCGGATTTCATCGACCGGTCCGGCCTCGGCGGCCATCGCCGGCAGGACGGCGAGCGTCAGGGAAAGGGCAAAGCGGCGCATGAGCGTTCCTTCATGAATTTTGTTTCATGAGGCATCGCGCCCATGCGCCGGGTTCGTCAAGTGTGTGCCTGCGGCCAGCGGGCTAGAAGCTCAGCACTTTCGCATAGCGAACCTGCGGCAGGGCATCGAGCTTCTC
>JBGTKN010000049.1:0-6862 GCA_041744615.1 Hyphomonas sp.
CCGGGAGTGATCATGCTCGATATCGATCACTTCAAGGCGATCAACGACCACCACGGCCACGACGCCGGTGACAGAGTGCTCTGCACTCTGGTCGCAATCTGTAGGGATGTCCTGAAGGAACAGGACGCGTTGGTTCGGTGGGGCGGCGAGGAATTCCTGATCATTCTGGCCAAGACGAGCGCGGACAATGCCCTGTCATTGGCCGAGGCGTTGCGCGTTGCGATCGAGGGCGCCAGCTTTTACACGCGCGAAGGCAAAATCCGAGTAACTGCAAGTCTTGGCGTTGCTGTTGACAGTGCAGATACGGCAGATCTTCTGCACCGGGCTGACGCCGCCCTCTATGCCGCAAAGGACAATGGCCGCAATAACGTGATGCTGAGTTCGCGAGACGCGCTTGAGCCAGGACCTGAGGCAAGTCCTCGTGCGGCGGAATAACCAATCGTGCCCGTGAAGGCCCGCCATCTGTCCGAGCTGCCAACAGGCAGGAAGAAGCTTCTCGCAACTCCGGCCATACATTCTGCGCTTGCTGTCGACGATCTACTGTCGAAGGTGCCGTACCACCCGGACAATGTTGGGGGTGTACGCGTTCAGCCTATATACCTCACTCGTCGACGCTATCCCGGGCGCCGCAATGCAGACGACACTTGCGATTGCGGGCACAAATCAACCGGGATTAGCTTGCAAGATTCGCGGCACGCGCCACTCCCCTGTTCCGGACAGCCGCCTTATCCCGTCCTCGCCGTGCACGTCCGTCCGAAAGGCACAAGGGCATCAGCCTTGTCCATTGCGGGCAGTTCTGGTCGGAGCCAATCAGGGCCGAAGGAGAGGCCAGCCGCTTTGGGAATCTCCTGACGCTACGTAAAAAATCCCGAGACAGTCGATCTTTGTCGTGCCAGATTTGGCCTGACACCACAGACCGATAGCTTGTCGTGCGGGAGGCAACATGATTGTCAGGCACGCCCGAAGAAGCATGACGCTCGTCGCCATCGCTGCTCTGGTGCCGTTGTTTCTCCTCGGCGTCTTGCTGGTAGCAGGGACTTTTTTCAATACGCGCCTTCAGTCAGAACAAGAGACACTCGCCCGAGCAGGCAGCGTGACCGCGCGGATCGATAGCGAGCTGATGATCGACCGGGGCGCCCTTTTGGTCCTGGCTGGTTCTCAATTTCTCGTGGACCGCGACTGGCCGGATGCCCGCAGTCGAGCCATGCAGGTGCAGAAAATGCGCCCGAGCTGGCAGAATATTGTGTTTACCGACGCTGCGTCCGCAACAGCGATATGGATGACCGCAGACACCTCGTCGATGAGCGATGCCCTCTCAACGTCGGTCGCAGCATTTGTCGCTTCGGGACAGACTGTGGCCGTCGGCGGAACTGAAACTGTCAGCGAGATGTGCCGATGCATCGTCATGCATCAGTCTGTCGTGATAGGATCAGACCGGTTTGTTCTTTCGCTGCAACGCGGCGTCGAAGATTTTCAGGCCTTTCTGACAGATGTTGTCAAGGCTCCCGAAATTGGGGCCGTTGTTGATGCAAACGGTCTCTTCATTGCCCGTACACTGGACAGCGACGTCAGGTTCGCAACGCCTGCCACTGCGTTTGTGCGAGACGCCGTACAAACCGGCGGATCCGCAATTTATAGTGGGGTCACCTTCGAAGGATTGCGCAACCAGACCGCTTACACGACGTCTGCGACGACCGGTTGGTCGACACATATAGCCGTGCCGGCGGCGCGGTTTGAGCTTCTGGGCGTCGGTTCTCTTGGAACAGCAATCTTTGCCGTCTTCGCCGCGATCATGTTTGCCGTGTTCGTTGCGATCTACGCCTTTCAGGATGAAAAGGCCCGCCGGTTGGCGGAGCGCGCCAGGTTCCAGTCTCAGAAACTTGAATCGCTGGGTCATCTCTCGGGCACGGTTGCCCACGACTTTAACAATCTGCTTGCCGTCATCGTTTCGTGCTTCCGGATAATCGAACGTCAGCCCCTGACGGATCGCCAGACAGCCACCATTGCGGAAGCCATGAAATCAGTGGATGCAGCCTCGGCTCTCATTCAACAGCTTCTGAGTTTTGCTCGCGACAAGCCAATGGAAGTCACGTGCGTTGATATCGCCGCAATGGTCAAGAAGTGCAGGCCCCTGCTCGTCAATGCGCTCGGACCCCAAGCCGCGCTTGAATACAATATTACTTCCGGCTCGGCTTACGCGACAACGAACCCCAACCAGATAGAGCTTGCCCTTCTGAACCTTACTGTGAATGCACGGGACGCGATGCCCGACGGCGGAGTGTTCCTGGTAACGGTTCAAACCTCACCGGTTCGTGGATTCATCGATCTTGTGGTACAGGACAATGGACCGGGCATGACTGAGGAAATCGCGGCCCGGGTCTTTGAACCCTACTTTACAACAAAGGAAGAAGGAAAAGGGACCGGGCTGGGTCTTGCCCAAGTCCACGTACTCGCGAACAGATCGGGCGGCGAGCTGCTGCTCGAAACTTCGCCTGGAAAAGGCGCGAAGTTTACCATTCGCCTCATGACGTGTATCCCAGCTGTCACCAGCCCTGACCCCTAGATTTTTATTCGTCTACGGACGTTCGGCTCCTTTCGCATTTGGTTCCGGGAGCGCTGACGATGAAGCGGATCTGAGATCGTCAATTGACCCGCCTGAGCGTGAAACAAAACACCCGTTGGGGGGGATGGCGCGGCAGGCTCAGCTTGCGAGGGCAAGGTGATGCTGACGAGGCTCCACCAGCTCTGGCATCCCCACCCAGTATCCCTGCATCTGGTCGCACCCGAAGGACGCTACGAGCGCCGCAGTTTCAGCGCTTTCGATGCCCTCGACGGTGCAGGAGATGCCGAGTTCATGGGCGAGTGACACGGTCGCCTTCATGATTTTCTGGGTAATGGGGCGGCCCTGTAGTTCAGCAACAAATGCGCGGTCCAGCTTGATCTTGTCGAGCGGCAGTCGGTCGAGCATCGCGAGCGAGGAATAGCCCGCGCCGAAATCATCCAGTACCACCCGGAAGCCGAGTGTACGCGCCTGTTCGAGTACGGCGCAATTCTCCATCACATTCCTGAAGGCAACTTCCTCTGTGATCTCAAGCTCAATCCGTTGTGGCGGAATGCCATGCTGGGCGATGACGCCGCCGAGCTTGGACAGGAAATGCCGCGAAGTGAGCTGCGATGGCGAAACATTTATCGCGAGTGACCAGCTGGTCCCAGCAAGCGCTGGCAGGGCCTGATGCAAGGTTGACCAAAGCATGTCGTTGAGCAGGCCGAGGCGCTCCGCGATGGGGATGAAATCCTGCGGCGCGGGATCACGCGGGAAACCGCTTTCCGGCCAGCGCGCCAAAAGTTCCATTGTGACAATCTGGCCGCTTTTAACCGAGACGATCGGTTGCAAAGCGGTTCGTATCCGGCCCTTCGCAAGTGCATGGCGGAAGGCGATCTCGATCGCGGAAGACGCAAGTGCAGCCTGATCGATCACCGGATCAAACTCAGCGACGCCAAGATGCTCGACCTTGGCACGCCGCATTGCCACATCGGCGGAATGAAGCACTTCCGAAACAGATGTGCTCTCGCCTCCGGCTCTGACCCAGCCCATTGATGCGCCTACCGAAACATCTCCAGAGACAGATTGGATCGAAGCTGTCAGGCAGTTGTGGAGCGCCAGGATCTGGAGGTCGGTCGTGCTCGCTTCTGCCGGCGCAGCAAAAAGTGCAGCAAATTCGTCCCCGCCAAGGCGCGCAGCCCCGAGAATGTCTGGTTGTTCGTTGAGGCGCCGGCCAATTTCCATCAGAACCTGATCACCGACCGCATGACCATATTGATCGTTTAGCGGCTTGAAGCGGTCGAGGTCAATGAAGACGAGGGTGAGTGGCCTGCCGGTGCCTTTCTGGGCCGCCACAAGCTCGACGAATGAGCGCCGGTTCTGTAGGCCTGTCAGGGGATCTTCCGCGGCTAGCCGAGTCTTCTCGCTTACGAGGTTTTTAAGGCGGTCGCGGATCTTCAGGTTCTGGAGGGTTGCCGTCATCATGTAACCAAAGATCGCTACGATCGCGAAGACAGTGATGACCTTGTGATCGAGCGTCAGTTGCGAATCAAGCAGCGTGATGATGGTTGCGCTCAGGAAGCCCGCAAGACAAGGAAGGCCCGTCGTCAACGTCTGGATCCGGCTCGTGTTGTAGAGAAGCGAGATGTGGACCATGATGCCTATCAACAAGGTCAGGCCGAGGAGCCGATGGCTTGGTTCCCCGGCTATGAAGACAAGCGCGCCCACAACCCAGAACAAGGTCCCGGACGTGCTTTGCAGGATCAGGCGAAAAAGCTGTCGGCTTCCAAAGGGTGCGTCCAGGCGCTGGTGGAAAGCAAAGCGTCGCTGCACCCACTCATGTTGCAAGATCAGAAAACACCAAGCAAGTGAGAGCGCCGGGTGGACGATCCACATGGACAGGACTGTCAAACCCAAAAGCACGATTAGTCGAGCCGCCCAGTCCGCCTTCAGCCGTGCTGCAATATCGAATGCAGCGGCATGCTCAGCCTTGAGCGACCAGTCGGGTCCGAGTACCCGTCGCAGTACTGTTCTGGAATAGAATTTCATCCCACGAGCTTAACAAAAATTAGTTCATGCGATGCCAAATGCTGTCGAGGATTTTCCGACCAAGGTTAACACCTTAGAGCCCGGCCCGCAGAACGAACCGAAAAAAGATCAGCAGCTGACCATGGCGATTAGAGACCGACAAGGGACGTGACCACTGGCCACCGCGTCAAAAATCTCATCGCTATCGTGAACTCGATTTCACGTCAGACGCTTCGCCGTGCCGCTTCATTTGATGAATTCCAGCAAGAGTTCGACATTCGCCTGGCGGCGCTCGGCGCTGCGTAGAACATGCTCATACGCAACGAGTGGGAAGCGGTAGAACTCGCCGCCCTTATTGACAGCGCGGTCGATCCGTTCCGAGGCGGTCCCACACTTCAGATCGCTCACGGTCCTTCGACACAGGTGTCTTCCTCTGCTGTCAGAGGGCTCATGCTGGCGATCTACGAACTGGCGACGAATTCCCTGAAGTATCGGGCCCTGGCGGGACAGGCCGGCCGCGTGACGGTCGGTTGGGAAACAGCCGGCAACCGGTGTAGATTGACCTGGGAAGAGAGCGCGCCGACCGGACCAGAACACCAGACGGCGGCAAACGGATTTGGCCGTACGCTGATTCACGCGGCGCTGGGAGGCGTCCCGTATGGAGCGGTCAGTTACCGGATCACGCCGGACAGCGTACTCTGTGTGTTCGAATGGCAACTTTCCTGGGAGGCGCGTTGACACGGCCTCGCCGCGAAAACCGGTCAATGGCTTGGTTCAGCTCCGGTGCATGACGATCAGTTTCTCCTGCGTCATGTCGCGCATGGTATAGGGGATGCCGCCCGTGCCGTAGCCAGACTGCTTTCGGCCCGCGAATGGCATCCAGTCCGTGCGGAAAGCGGTGGGATCGTTGATCATCACTGCCGACGCCTCCAGACGATTGGCGGCGCGCAAGGCGATGTCGATATCCTGAGCGAAGACGCTGGCCTGGAAAGCGGTTGGCAGAGCATTGGCCTGCTGGATGGCTTCGTCCAGATCACGGTATCGATAAACCGCGACGACGGGTCCGAATATCTCCTGCGTCGATATCTTCGCATCTTTGGGAGGGTTGAGCAGAACCGTCGGCTGCAAGGTCGTCCCGGAAAGTCGTTTACCGCCCGTCGCGAGAGTGGCTCCTCCTGCGACCGCCTCTCGGATCCAGTCGAGGACCCGGTCCGTTTCACGCGGCAGGATCAGCGGTCCGACTTCGGTATCGTCCAGAACCGGATCCGCGGTCCGCAGCGCGTCGACTCGGGCAACCAGCCTTTGGGTAAAGGCATCGGCTATGTCGGAGTGAACATAGATACGCTGCGTCGATACGCAGACTTGGCCAGCATGATAGAAACCGCCTTTGACTAAGGGTTCGATGATCCTGTTGAGATCGGCGCTGCAGTCGACCAGTGCCGGCGCCGAGCCCCCATGTTCCAGCGCCGAGCGCGTGCCGGGCGCAAGCTTCGACTGCAGCGACCAGCCAACGCGCGCTGAACCGATGAAACTCAGAAAGGCAACGCGTCCGTCAGTCGCCAGCTTTTCGGCAAGTGCATTGTCGTCAGTGACGAAGGTCTGGCACCAGGGTTCTGGCAAACCGGCCTCCCGGACCAGTGCGACAAAATCCAGACAAGACAGCGGCGTCGTGCTTGCTGGCTTGATGATGACCGGGCAGCCAACCGCAATGGCCGGTGCGACCTGGTGAACGATCAGGTTGAGCGGATGATTGAAGGCCGAGATCGCTGCGACGACGCCAATCGGCTCTCTGGTCGTGAATGCCCAGCGCCCCTCGGACGCTGCGGACAGGCCCATCGGGATTTCGCTGCCGGCAAGATTGCGCATTTCGTCGGCGGCATTCTGCACCCCGTCGATCGCACGGGTGGTTTCGACGATGGCGTCGGCCAGCGGCTTTCCGCCCTCGCGGGCGATCTGCAGCGCAAGATGATCCCGCTTCGCCGCCATCAGCGCAGCAAGCCTGCGCAATATGCTGACACGCTCGTGCGGTGCGAGCCAACCCTCGCGGTCCTGGTAAATCCGATCAGCAGCGCGCAGCTTGTGTTCAAGCCCATCCGCGTCGTCGGTGTGAACCTCGGCGATCGGTGCGCGGTCGAAGGCCTGCACGATCTTCAGCATTGTCGGCCTCTCCCGTTTTTGGGGAACTGGGCGCACACCTTCGTCAAGCGCAGTCCACTCCAAGCGCGTGATTGCGCAATTCATCCACCAGCACGCGGGTATTTTCGGAATAGTCAACCGGCACATCGACGATGT
>JBGTKN010000050.1:0-2384 GCA_041744615.1 Hyphomonas sp.
CGCCCGGTGCTCGGCGCCGGTCTTGTGTTTGCCTCCAGCCAGTCTGGCACCACCGTGGCCATCGATGGCCGCAGCGGCGCCCGGGTCTGGACCGCGCCGGTCGGATCGACCCGCGCGCCGGCCCTGACCGGCCGGTTCCTGTTCGTGCTGGGCACCGAAAGCGAGCTTGCCTGCCTCGATGCCGCGACGGGCGAAGCCTACTGGGTGGTGCAGCTGCGCCGGTTCCAGAACGAGAAGGACAACAAGAAGCTAATCACCTATTCGGCCCCGATCGTGGCGTCCGACCGGGTGATCGTGGTCTCCTCGCGCGGTGATCTGCTCAGCTTCTCGCCTCAGGACGGGACGCAGACCGGCTCTTTGAAGATGGGCGATACCGTGTATATCGAGCCGATCGCGGCGCAGGGACGGCTGTTTGTTCTCACGGACGGCGCCAAACTGATCGCCATCGACTAGGGCCAGCGGGACTTTCCCCGTCCGGCCCTCTGATTTTCCAGGAGGGCCGCGGCCTTGCCACTGAAGCTCGCGATTGTCGGACGGCCGAATGTCGGCAAGTCCACCTTGTTCAACCGTCTGGTGGGCAAGAAGCTCGCGCTGGTCGATGACCAGCCGGGGGTGACCCGTGACCGGAAGATGGCCGAGGGCCGCCTCGCGACCCTGCCTCTGCTGGTGATCGATACAGCCGGGTTCGACAATGTGCGCGATGACAGCCTGGAGGCGCGGATGCGCGCGCAGACCGAGGCGGCGATTGCCGAAGCGGACGTGGCGGTGTTCCTGATCGATGCGCGCGTTGGGGTGACGCCGGAGGACGAGACCTTCGCCATGCTGCTGCGCAAGGCGAACATGCCGGTCGTGCTGGCGGCCAACAAGGCCGAAGGCCGGCAGGGCGAGGCAGGCGTGATGGACGCGTTCAGCTTGGGGCTTGGCGAGCCGGTCGGCCTGTCGGCGGAGCACGGCGAGGGCTTTGCCGAACTTTACGAGGCGATCCGCAACGTGCTGGGACCGGACGCCTTCGAACGCGCGCTGGAGGAGGCCGAACCAAACTATGCCGGCGGCGCCGGCGAGGACATTCTCGAGAAGCTTGCACATATCGACATCGACGATGAGACCTTGTCCGACGACGAACTGGTGGCCGCGATCGAAGCCGCCGATGTGGACACAGCGGACGTGGAGCCGGAGACGCCGCGGCCGATCCGGCTGGCAATTGTCGGGCGTCCGAATGCCGGCAAGTCCACGCTGATCAATCAGCTGCTGCAATCGGAACGCCTGCTGACCGGGCCGGAAGCAGGCATCACGCGCGACTCGATCACCATCGACTGGGAATGGGAAGGCCGGCAGATCCGCCTCGTAGATACGGCCGGGCTGCGCCGCAAGGCGCGCGTGCAGGAAAAGCTGGAGCGGATGTCGACGGCGGAGACCATCCGTTCACTGAAGTATGCGGATGTCGTCGCGCTGGTGATGGATGCGCATGACGCGCTCGAGAAACAGGACCTGCAGATTGCCGATCTGGTGCTGCGCGAAGGTCGCGCGCTGGTGCTGGTGATGTCGAAATGGGACTCGGTTGAGGACCAGGACGGCGCCGCGCGCCATATCCGAGACCTCGCCAACCGGCTGGTGCCGAATGGCGGCGGCGCGCCGGTCGTGTTCCTGTCGGGCCTCACCGGGCGGCATGTCGACCGGCTGATGCCGGCGGTCGTGAAGGTTTACAAGGACTGGACCGCGAAGGTGAAGACGGGCGACCTCAACCGCTGGCTGCGCCATACGGTCGAGCACCATCCGCCGCCGAGTGTGCAGGGCAAGCGTATCAAGCCGCGCTACATGGCGCAGATGAAGGCGCGCCCGCCGACGTTCGTGCTGATCGCCTCGCGCGGCGACCAGATGCCGGAAGGCTACAAGCGCTACCTGATCAACGGCGTGCGCGAAGCGTTCGATATGCACGGCGTGCCGATCCGCCTGTTCGTGCGCCAGGGCAAAAATCCGTATGCGGGCAAAGTGGGACCGGACGGGCCGCCGAGGTATAAGCGGCCGAAGGAGTAGGGCAGGTCAGTCCTTCACCATCTGGGCTGCGATCTCGCGGTATTGCATGGTTGCGTTCGCTCCGGTGAGGCGGGCGGAATAGAGGCCTTTCAGAAAGGCCAGGTCCCAATCGGACATTTCACTCAATTGCTCCGCCTCCGGATTGAACCGATTCAGGATGCTGGGAAACGCTGCGAGGTCGGCGTCAGCGCTCACGTCGGCTAGCGCCACAAAGGCAAGATAGTCTGAAATGGCGGCAAGGCTTATGCCGGATGTCTGCCGGGTATCGACGACAATGACAACGCGGCTGAGTTGCCGGCGAACATTGGAACGCAGCCGGGTGGAATCGGCCCGCACAACGGGCAGATTAG
>JBGTKN010000051.1:0-2372 GCA_041744615.1 Hyphomonas sp.
CTGGACGAGGCCTGGCAGGCTGCGCGCTGGGGCGAGGACGAGGAAGCCGCGGCGGCGACCGAAGCGAAGCGCGAGGAAGCGCGCGCGATCGGGCGCTGGTTCCGTGGGCTGGCCGGGTAACGGATTTCGCCCGGGTCAGGCCGGCGCAAAGGCCATCAGGCTGTCTGTCAGTGTACGGAACTCATGATGCACTTCGTCGGCCCCCGCCTCATCAAGCTCTTCTGCGCGGCCAAAGCCCCAGCTGACACCCAATGAACGCACGCCGGCGGCGCGGCCCATGGCGATGTCGTGGATGGCGTCGCCGATCATCAGGGACTGGGCGGGCACACAGCCGAGCGTGCGCATGGCTTGTTCGAGCATGAAGGGGTTTGGCTTACCGGGTCCGTCATCAGCGCACCAGACGGTATCGAACATCGGTTTGATCGGATGCTTCGCGAACAAGCCGTCGAGACCGCGATGAGTTTTTCCCGTGGCGATGGCGAGGAGCCAGCCGTCCTGCTTCAGCTTTTCCAGCAGCTCGAGGGCGCCGGCATACATTGGCTCGTGGTGTCCGGGCGCGGCGCGCTGGAGGGTGAAGGCGTTGCGGTAATGATCGACCAGAATGCCCAGCCGCTCGGCGCCGATGTCCGGCGGTGCGAGCATGGTGAGGGCTTCAACGAGGCTGATGCCGATCACGCGGCGGGTCGCGTCATAGTCCGGAGTAGGAAGACCCGTCCTGCAGAAAGCATCTTCCATGCAGGCCTGGATGACCGCGCGGGAGTCGACGAGGGTTCCGTCCACATCCCAGATGGCGAGGCGCAAGTCCGGCATCAGCTGAAAGGCGCCAGCGGATCTCTCCCCGCTTCCTGTTCGAGGAAGCCGAGCGTGGCGAAGGTTTCGGCCATGTGCGACGGCAGCGGCGCCACGATCACGGTCGGTTTGCCGCGCTCGCGCGGGATCACAAGCGCGCGGGCGTGCAGGTGCATGCCGTCGGCAAGGCCTTGCGGCACTTCGCGGCGCGACTGGTACTTGTAGTCGCCGAGGATGGACGTGTTCATTTCCAGCATGTGGAAGCGCAGCTGGTGCATCCGGCCGGTTTCCGGGCGCATTGCGACCCAAGCCGCCTTACCGCCCGCCTGCGAGATGACGGTATAGTCCGTGATCGCGTGCCGCGCGCCTTCGACACCCTGCGCCGAGCGGATCATCCGTTCACGATCAACGTCGCGGCGCTTGGCAGTCGACTTGGGGTCATAAGGGCGGTATCCGGACGGTTCGTCCGCATCCGGAATACCCTTGATCATCCAGCAGCGGATCTGGCCCATCGGCGGGTTTGGCACACCAACCGTGACCGCCCAGTAGACCTTGTCCATCTCGCGGTCCTTGAACATGTCGGCCAACTGGTGGGCGGCGCGGGGATGCTTGGCGATCAGCAGGACGCCGGAGGTTTCCTTGTCGAGCCGGTGGACGAGGACCGGGCGGTGTTCTTCTTCGCCGTAGACACCCATCAGCAAGCCGTCGATATGGCGGCCCTGCCCCGAGCCGCCCTGCACGGCGATGCCGGCGGGCTTGTTCACTGCCATCATGTCATCGTCTTCGTAGATGATGATCGATTCGAGAAATGTCTTGTCTTCGGCGCTGGCCTTGGCCGCATGGTGCGCCTTTGGCGCCATCGTCTCGGTGCTGAAGATCGGCAGGCGGACTTCATGGCCCGCCTCGAGGCGCGTGCTCGCCTTGGCGCGGGCGCCGTTGACGCGGATCTGGCCGGTGCGCAGCATCTTCTCGATCTGTCCCTGGGTCAGCTGGGCTCGGCGCTTGATCCAGCGATCAAGGCGCGCGCCGGCTTCCTGGTGGGAGACTGTTTCGGTGATGATCTGGCCGCTCATGCGAAGGCCCGCCTTGCAATCCAGAGGCCGAGGCCGAGCGCGCCAACGCTGAAAATGACCGAAAACACGGCATAGGCGAGCGCCTTTCCAGTCTCACCGGCACGAAGAATATTCAGCGTCTCCAGCGAAAAAGCCGAAAAGGTGGTGAAGCCGCCCAGCACGCCGGTGGCGAGGAAAAGGCGTAGTTCCTGGCCGCCTTCAGTCGCCTTGAAAGCAAACCAGCCGGCGAGCAGGCCCATGGCGAATCCGCCAACAATGTTCACCGAAAAGGTGGCCCAGGGCCAGTTGCCCGGAAGATGGCGCAAGCTGAGAAGACCGGCGCCGTGGCGCAAGGATGCGCCGATGGCTCCGCCTGCGGCAACGAGAAGAAAGCTGTTCATGTCGCGGCGTTTACACCCGCAAAAGGCCCGGCGCCAGTCTGTATTGCCGGCACTTGCGCGGACACGCGGCTTGCCCCAGAACGCCTGCAGTGCGGGTGTAGCTCAATGGTAGAGCAGCAGCTTCCCAAGC
>JBGTKN010000052.1:0-7937 GCA_041744615.1 Hyphomonas sp.
CAAGGATACAGCCTGTGATTGTGCGAAGGACGCGTAGCCTCGTTGCCTTGTCCCAAAAACAGTCTGTCTACTGATCTGCATGGTAAAAAACTACCAACTGCGGGCCTGAAGGGCTAGGGTAGTATCTGTCGATTTTTCAAATTTATAGCGAGGCAGTTGTGAAAAGGTTTGCTCAGGCCGGAAAGAAAACTCCGGTCGTGATTATCGGTGGCGGCCCTGCCGGTTTGACAGCAGCCTATGAGCTGCAAAAACGCAGCGACGCTCATGTCCCGATGGTGTTCGAAGGCTCGGACATGGTCGGGGGCATTTCGCGCACCGAATCCCACAACGGGTATCGTTTCGATATCGGCGGGCACCGGTTCTTCACCAAGGTCCGTGAAGTCGAGGCGATGTGGAAGGAAGTGCTGCAGGACGATTTCATCACCGTGCCGCGGCTCAGCCGGATTTATTACCGGGGCAAGTTCTTCGACTACCCGCTGAAGATCTTCAACGCCCTGATCAATATCGGCCCCTATGAAAGCATGCGCATCCTGCTGAGCTATTTCAAATGGCAGGTGCGCCCGAAACAGAAAGAAACCAGCTTCGAGGAATGGGTGATCAACCGGTTCGGCGGCCGGCTCTACATGCACTTCTTCCGCAGCTACACGCAGAAGGTCTGGGGCATTCCGCCGACCGAGATCCGGGCCGACTGGGCGGCGCAGCGGATCAAGAGCCTGTCGCTGTTCAAGGTGGTCTGGACCGCGTTGTCGGGGTCCAATGACACGGCCTCGCTGATCGAGGAATTCCAGTACCCGCGCCTTGGCCCGGGGATGATGTGGGAAAAGACCCGCGATCTGGTGCGCGAGCAGGGCGGGACGGTGCAGATGCGCTCGGAAGTGATCGGCGTGAACCGCGACGGCAATCACGTCACTTCGATCGACCTGCGCCGCTGGAACGAGGATGGCACCGCAGGTCCGACCGAACGCGTCGAGGCCGCGCATTTCATCAATACCATGGCGATCCGCGATCTGATTTCAGCCTTCGATCCGCCGCCGCCGCCGGAAGTGGTCGCCGCTGCGACCCGGCTGAAATATCGCGACTTCCTGATCGTGACGCTGGTGCTGGACCATGAGGATCCGTTCGAGGACAACTGGATCTATATCCATACCTCCAATGTGCAGGTCGGCCGAATCCAGAACTTCCGCGCCTGGTCAAAGGAAATGCTGCCCAATCAGAACACCGCCTCGATCGGGATGGAGTATTTTTGCCAGGAGGGGGACGGGCTCTGGACCATGTCGGATACCAACCTGCGCACATTGGCCTCGACGGAGCTGGAATCGCTGGGCCTCGCCGCGGCCTCGACCGTGATCGATGCCGCCGTGATCCGCCAACCCAAGGCCTATCCGGTCTATGACGCCGATTACAAGGAATCGCTGGACACCATCGCCGACTGGATCCGGACGCTGGACAATTTTGAAACCGTAGGCCGCAACGGTCTGCACCGCTACAACAATCAGGACCATTCGATGCTGTCCGCGATGTTTGCCGCCCGCAACATCCTGGGCGAAAACCACGATGTCTGGGACGTGAATGTCGAACGGTCCTATCATGAGGAATTCGTGGTGCCGAAAAAGACGACGGTGAAATCGACGATGGCGGTGGAGTAACCCCGCAAGGGCGGGCCTGTTGCCCGCCGCCGGGACGTCGCAGCGCCGGATCGTGTTGACCCTCAGCCAGACCGGGCTTCATAGCCCCGCGGCCTTCGTCAAGTTCACCCTGAACCGGTCGCGACGGCGCTGGTAGCGGCGGGTCATCTCGGCAGAGGCATGGCCAAGGTGTTTCTGGACGTAGCGCTCATCGACCTCGGCAGAACTGGCGAGACCGGCCCGCAGGGAATGGCCAGAGAACAGGGCAAGCCGCTCTTTCTGCGGCAGCCCGGCGCGAATGCCGGCGTCCAGCACGCATCGCTTGATCAACCGCGCGACATGCTTGTCGTTCAGCCGAGCCTCCAGCGCGCGTTTGCCATCCCGCGAGATGCGGGTGAATACGGGTCCGAAATCTATCCTCGCCAAGTGCAGCCATTGTTCCAGCGCATGGACGGGGCAGGTCCGGTCACTTGACCCACGTCCGATCTCGACCTCGCGCCATCCGGTCTTGGCGTTGAGCGAGAGCAGCGCGCCATCGTCCATGATCTCGACCCAGCCGCTGCTTTCGGGCGTGTCGTCCTTGCCGACATCGAGACCGACGATCTCGGAGCGTCTCAGGCCGCCCGCATAACCCAGAAGCAGGATTGCCCGGTCACGTAATCCGCGTAGGTCAAAGGCCAGGCAACCGACCATGTCTCGGATGTCTTCCGGCAGGATGGCTTCCTTCTGGACCGGCGGTCGGGCGTGTTTCCTTCGGATCCCTGCGAGGACGGTGGCGATGTGGCGGTTCTTGCGGTCGAGGCAGAACCCACGCTGCTGATAGTGCCAGGCGAGGCCCGAGAGGCGGCGTTCGATCGTGGCTACCGAGAGGGCAGGGGAGGCGGCGCCGGGTGCCGCACAATCGGCGATATAGAGGCCCAGCAGTTCCGGAGATGGCGGCAGCGGCTCCACGCCCCGCCTGCGGCACCAGCGCGCAAAATGCGCCCAGTCCTTGGCATAAGCCTTCAGCGTGTTCTCGGAGGTCGCTTGGCGGGCGTAGTCGCGGGCGGTCTCCACCAGCCGGTCCAGCGCGCCGGACCCAGCGACCAAGGAAGGCAGGCCAATCGTTGCACCGGCAGCATCGTCTCTCTCGCTTCCCTCATTGGATAAGGGGGCATTTGTTGGCTCTGATCTCGATTTCTCGGGTGTATCCTGCATGTCGCGGAGCATACCTTCCTTACATCCGATAAGGCAAGATTATTGGACATGGTGGAAACCGGCAAGCTACGGCGGTTTCTGCGCGCCATCATGGCCAAAAGCGCCGTAGGAAACTGGTGTCGTGGCATGACCTATGCCCGCCCGCGCCTTGGCGACGACCTTGATACTCTACCCCGGATGCCGTCCCGGATCATCTCCACGCGCGCGACCTGATCACCACCGGCCCCCGCGCCCCTCGCCGCGGCGCGCCCTACACGGCCTAACTGGCCCGAAGCTGGATATCTGGGCGCTTAGAGGAACGTAGAGGGAACGATTGGTTCCTTGACCTGATAGGCCGTGCGTTTGAAGTTACTCCTTAACCGGGGGATATTTCATGACGGGTCGCGCATTCATCGAGGCTTGGGGCCTTTCGTTCTCGGACTTCGAATTCATCCGGAATTTCAGCCATGCAACACGGGCTTGGGTCGCGCTTCAGCTTCGCCATTTTCGGGCGCACGGTTTCTTTCTAACTGCTTTCGATGATGTCCCGCGGGACGCGCTTGCCTATGTCGCCGAACAGATGGGCGCTGAAGTGCCCGCACATTCCTCCTACAACTTGGCGAGCGACACCGCCCGGCGGCATCGACAAGACATTCTCGATCATCTCGGCTTTCACCGCGCCACCGATCGTGAACGTCGTGCGCTGCAGGAATGGCTCTGCTCAGAGTTCGGCGGTCGATCGATCTCTGTCGAGGAGATGGTATCCCATGGCTACGCCTGGGGCCTGCGCCACCTGATTTTCATTCCGTCGCCCAAGATCATGGAGCGCCTTGTGCGCGCTGCCCGCCACACTTTTCGCGATGGATTTTTGGCGAGGGTCGCCGGGCGTTTGCCGGAGACCACCACAGCTGCTCTTGAAGCAAGCCTTGCCGAACCCCAGTCCAAGTTCGGTTTTCAGCGTCTGAAAGACGATGCTGGCGCGGCGACGCTAGAGAACGTTGTGGAGGCAGCCGCCAAGGTAGCGTTTCTGCGAGATCTCGATCTTCCCCATGATCTCCAGGATGGCCTTGATCAGGGTTGGCTGAAGCGACTTTCCCGTCTGGTTGACGGCGAAACGTCTTCAGAGATGCGCCGCCACGACAAGGTGCTGCGCCATGGGCTTTTGGCGGTCTACCTGATGAACCGACAGGGGCAATTGATCGACGGCTTGATCGACTTGCTTCTCGAGCTTATCCACCGGCTCGGAACGAGGTCGCGCCGCAAGGTGATTGCCGGGATCGCGGCAGATATTGGTGCGGTACATGGCAAGGAGCGCCTGCTGGTCGATATTGCCCTGGCGTCTCTTGATAACCCCGATGGCCGTGTCGCGGATGTGATTTTCCCGGTTGCTGGCGCTGGAAAGCTTCGGGCCGTGATCGACGAGTATCGGGCCAAAGGTACGCTGGACAGGCGCATTCAGAAGGTGATGCGCGGTTCCTATGCAAGCCACTATCGCCGCATGTTGCCGCCCATCCTGTCAGCGTTGGAGTTTCGCTCGAACAATACCTCGTGGCGCCCAATCCTTGATGCCCTTGATCTTATCCTGCGCTTGGGTAGGCAGGGACGGCGGTCCGTTCCGATCGGGGAAGTGCCGGTTGGGTCGATTCCCAAAAAGTGGCGCTCCACTGTCATTGACGAAGATGGTCGTATCAATCTGATCTCCTATGAGCTTTGCGTCCTGAGCCAGCTTCGGGAATGTGTACGGTCGAAGGAAATATGGATCGTGGGCGCGGACCGCTACCGCAATCCGGACGATGATCTTCCACAGGACTTTGCCGTCCGGCGTGAGGACTACTACGCCGGCCTGGGCTTGCCCCGTGAGGCGCAGACCTTCATCGCGCAAGTGCGAAAGCAACTCGAAGACGAGCTTCTGCTGCTGAACGCCACCTTGCCGGACAACGACAAGGTCCGCTTGAGGTGGAGCGGAGAAAGCCGGATTGCCATCACCCCGTTCACGCCGGCGCCCGAGCCGAAGGGATTGGTGGCCCTGAAGTCGGAAGTGTCCAGAACCTGGCCGATGACCGGGCTTCTGGATGTGTTGAAGGAAAC
This sequence comes from Hyphomonas sp., assembly GCA_041744615.1. Classification (GTDB taxonomy): domain Bacteria; phylum Pseudomonadota; class Alphaproteobacteria; order Caulobacterales; family Hyphomonadaceae; genus Hyphomonas. Next base: position 4,890 of record JBGTKN010000052.1, read on the forward strand.
CGCGCTGGATACGGGGTTCTGGGAGGCCTTCCAGACTTCGGCAAGCCGCGAGGCACTGCCGCGGGCAGTTCGGGATCAGCGGCTTCTTCTTTGCCTCTATGGTTTGGGCACCAATGCCGGGCTCAAGCGCGTGGCTGCGGGCATTCCGGGCGTGAGTTACGATGAACTCTTGCACATCCGCCGTCGCTATATTGATCCGGCCTCGCTGCGCGCCGCTTGCGCGCGCGTCGCCGAAGCGACGCTGGCCATCCGCAATCCGGATGTCTGGGGCGCGGCTGGCACGACCTGCGCCTCTGACTCGACTAAATTCGGGGCCTGGGACCGCAACCTGATGACCGAATGGCATGCCCGTTACGGCGGTCGCGGCGTCATGATCTATTGGCACGTCGAGCGCCAGGCGACATGTATCTATTCGCAGCTGAAGCGTTGCTCGTCGTCTGAAGTGGCTGCGATGATCGAAGGCGTGCTGCGCCATTGCACTGACATGGAGATCCAGCGCCACTATGTGGACAGCCATGGGCAAAGTGCGGTCGGCTTTGCCTTTTGTCGCCTGCTGGGGTTTGAACTCGCTCCACGCCTGAAGGCTGTCGCACGCCAGAAACTGGCTTTGCCGAACGCAGCTATTCGGTCTCAGCTACCGAACCTTCTTCCCATCCTGTCCGGTGTCATCGACTGGGATGAAATCGAACGTCAGTATGACGAGATGGTCAAATACGCGGCAGCCATGCAGCACGGGACCGCCGATCCCGAAGCAATCTTGCGGCGATTTGCGCGGGCCGAGATCATGCACCCGACCTACGGGGCGCTGGCTGAGTTGGGGCGCGCCGTCAGGACGATCTTCCTGTGTCGCTATCTTCGCCTCGAATCCTTCCGGCGCGAAATCAACGAGGGTCTGAACGTTGTAGAAAATTGGAACAGCGCCAATGGCTTCGTCTTCTTCGGCAAGGGCGGCGAGATTGCCACGAACCGGATTGCCGATCAGGAGATTGCCGCCCATGCCCTGCACCTTCTGCAGGCTTCACTTGTTTACGTGAACACCCGGATGGTGCAGTCGGTGTTGCGGCGGCCCGCCAAGTCCGAGCAGCTCTTGCCAGAAGATTACCGTGGCCTGACGCCGCTCATCTACTCCCATATCAATCCCTATGGCCGGTTCGAAGTCGATCTCGATAAGCGGATCGATTTTGATCAGGTCGCAGCGTGAAGGTGGGAACTAATCAGCGCGTGTGCGTCACGATGGGTATACCCTACCTGACGTATCGGATGAACACATGAAGCAGGTAAAATTCTGTTCACTTTGGGTTGGTTTCGGGTTAATGAACATCAAACGCCACAGGCACACCCAAAATGAACACATCCAGCGCAAAAATCGGCTACGCCCGCACCTCAACCACAGATCAGAACCCTGCTGCCCAGATCACGGCGCTTAAGGCGGCTGGATGTGGGATGGTGCGCATTGAGCAAAAGAGCGGCGCCACGTTGAGCGGCCGCCCTGAATTGAAGACCATCCTCGACTTCATCCATCCGGGTGAGACTCTGGTCGTGACACGGATCGACCGGCTGGCCCGATCTCTCAGCGACCTTCAGATCATCGTTGCGGCGCTGAAGGACAAGGGCGCGCATCTTGCCGCGACCGAACAACCGGTGGACACCTCAAACGCCACGGGCAAGGCCTTCTTCGACATGCTTGGTGTCTTTGCCGAGTTCGAGACCAATCTGCGCCGGGAGCGGCAGGCCGAGGGGATCGTGGCGGCCAAGCATCGAGGTGCCTATCGTGGGCGCACTCCAAAAATCGATATGTCGGCTATCCAGGCCAAATTGACCGAGGGCCTCTCCCCCACAAAAATCGCCCGGTCCATGGGGGTTTCGCGCGGTACGGTCTATAAAGCAAAGGCCTTGATGTGAAAAAGAATACGCGAAAGGCGGGGCCACCGGTTGCCCGGCAGCAGGTGCAGGAAAGCACGAACAAGACGAAAGTGCCGCCGCCCCGTAATCTGACACCGGCGCTGTGTGACCGGCTCCGCCGCGAGCTGCTTAAGGCGTGTCAGGACGCGGCCGATGCCCACGGGCTGATCGTTGAAGGCGGCGACTTGAACGACATCGACCTTCGCCACGGCTTCGAGATCGGATTCCGCGTTGGTATTCCGATGGAAGACGGCGCACTCTATTCCACGGACAAAGCCATGTTTGGGGTGCTGGCTGAGCATTTCGGATTGAAGCCCTCGGACTATGGCCGGGCCTTCAAGGCACGTGGTGAAACATTCCGGGTCATGGCAATAAACCCCAATCGCCCAAAGTATCCAATCAGTGTGGAACGTATCGCCGACGGACGTGGCTTCAAGTTCCCTGCCGAAGATGTGGCGCTGTATCTACGGAATGCTGGGGGGCAATTCGTTCCCTGAATGTTCCGACAAAAGCCCAAATATGCAGCTTCGGGCCAGCTAGGCCGAAAAAGGGGGGGTTTTGATGGGTGTGAAGTTGGCAAGAAATAGGAACGTATACTTCACACCCTGAACCGGCAGCGCCCTTTCCCAGAAAGCAGGGTAAAATCGAAGACGTCTGAAGTTTCTGCAGGTTAGCCTGCCGCCCGGTCGAGCACTTCTTCGGCCCACTGGTTCAGGCTCTTGCCCGACAGCTCGGCGGCCAGCGCGGCCTTGCGGTGAACATCAGGGCTGACCCGGAACATGACCTGCCCAGAATAGGTCTTCTGCGGTTCCTTGCCGATCTTGGCGCAGGTCTCGATGTAGTCTTCGACAGCCTCATGGAAGGCTTCGCGCAGCCCTTCCACGGTGTCGGCATGAAAGCCCACTCCGTCACGGATACCGGCAATCCGGCCCGTGAAAATCCCGTCTTCGTCGTCATACTCGATCCGGGCGGCATAGCCCTTGTAGGTCATGGTGTTGGTCATGGTTTCACCCCGATCCGTTCCAAGAAGTCGCGGGCATCGCGCACTTGGTATCGCTTCGCTTCCTTGGCAGGGTGCGGGCGGTGGAACGTCGCTACCTCGCCATCCTTTTCGAACCGCACCCGTGACCCGCGCCCTTCGATCAG
>JBGTKN010000053.1:0-6403 GCA_041744615.1 Hyphomonas sp.
GCCTGCGAGCTTCGGCGTCAAGTCGGGTCAGGAAGGCGCGTTCGTCGGCCTGGCGCTCATCCCAGGCTTTCAGGCCGAGGGCGAGTGTGAGCAGGCCTAGGATGGCGAGGATGAGGCCCCAGGTGCGCCGGTTGTCGGCCAAAAGGCCGCGCTCTTCCGGCTGGGCGGGAATGGCAGACTGGCCGGGATGCGATGTCTTTTTGCCCAAGCGTTTCCCATCACCGGTAGGCGGACCACCGGATCACGGGAGTTTCAGGGGCAAACATTGCCGGTTGGTTAATCTTTTACGGGAGCGCGTTAACCAGCCTCGGGACCGCCGGCGAGCGCCCGGCCAGCGATATCCATCGCATTTTCGGACAATCCGGCCTCGACGAGGCGCTTCAGGCAGGCTTCGGCCTCTGCCCGCGCCTTTGGTTCCAGCAGGCGCCATTGCTCGAAGGCGGTGATCAGGCGCGCGCCCAGGGCAGGGTTGACCTTGTCGGCGGCGAGGATCGTTGCCTCGACGGCTCGGTAGCCGGAGCCATCGGGGGCATGGAAGGCGGCAAGGTTCTGCATCGCGAAGGCGCCGATGACCGAGCGGACCCGGTTGGGATTCTTCAAGTCAAAGGCCGGATGGGCGATCAGACGTTTGACGTCCTCGGCGCTGCCGGTGGAGGCCTGGACAGAGAACCACTTGTCCATGACCAGCGGGTTGTTTTCCCAAAGCGCTTCGAAATGCGAGATCGCCTCGGCCTTCGCCCCGCCCTTAGTGAACATCAGCGCGCGCAGCGTCGAGAGCCGCTCGGTCATGTTGGGCGCGCGCTCATAGAGATTATAGAGCGCCGGCGCCGCGTCGCGAGAGTCCGAGGCGCTAAGCAGGCCGATGAACGCGGTGCGCATCGCACGGATGGACGCCTGCTCCGCGCCCGGATGATACGGCGCCGGAGGCGGGGCCTGCAGGGTTTGGGACACTGCGTTGAAAAGCGAATGATAGAGCGCGGTCTTCAGTTTCTTCTGCGCGGCGGCGAGCGCGACCGGGTCAGCCGGTTGGCGATCGAGGAAGAGTTCGCCGACTTCCGGCAGGCGGGTCAGCAGCGCGGCATAGGCCGGATCGTCCTTGGCACCGCGCACAGCGGCGGCGATGGCTTCGACCAGTTCATGGTCCGGATTGGTCCGGCTGCCGTCTGACAGGGCGATGATCTCGTCCTTGATCAGCGACTGCAGGCCGTCCCATTTGTTGAAGGGGTCGGTCTCGGCCTTGACCAGCGCGAGGCGTTCATCGCGTGTGAGATGGCGGTCAATGCGAATGGGCGCGCTGAAATCCCGGCCCACCGAAAGGCTCGGGCGCGGACTGCCGGGGGGGACTTTCAGTTCGAGGGTATCATTGGCTTTTTCGAGTATGTGGAGAAAGGGGTCGGCGGTGTGGCCGCCTTTTCCGTCGAGCAGGGCGCAGAGGAGCGGGATCGGAACAGGGTGTTTGACCGGTTGGCCAGGGGTCGGCTTAACCGATTGAGAAAGCTCGACTTTCAGGGTGCCTGTGCCCGGGTCCCAAGCCTCGGTGACGCGGACTTCCGGCGTGCCGGCCTGTGCGTACCAGCGGCGGAAATCCGACAGGTCCCGCCCGGAAACCGCTTCAAAGCAGGCATAAAAGTCCTCAATCGTAACCGCCTGACCATCATGGCGTTCAAAATAAAGATCCATTCCTTCTCGATATTTTTCGTTCCCCAACGTCCGGCGCAACATGCCGATGATTTCGGCGCCCTTCTCGTACACCGTCGCGGTGTAGAGATTGTCGATGGCGCCATAGGTGTCCGGGCGTACCGAATGGGCCAGCGGGCCAGCGTCCTCCGCAAACTGGCGGGCGCGCAGCTTGATGACATCCTTGATGCGCTGCACGGGCCGTGAGCGCATGTCGGCGGAGAAGTTCTGGTCACGGAAGACGGTCAGGCCTTCCTTCAGGCAGAGCTGGAACCAGTCGCGGCAAGTGATCCGGTTGCCAGTCCAGTTGTGGAAGTATTCATGGGCGACGATGGATTCAATTGCCTCGAAATCGAAATCCGTGGCGGTCGCCTCATCGGCCAGGACATAGGCCGAGTTGAAGATGTTGAGGCCCTTGTTCTCCATGGCGCCGAAGTTGAAGTCGCGCACGGCGACGATGTTGAAGACGCCGAGATCATACTCGCGGCCATAGGCCTCCTCGTCCCAGCGCATCGAGCGCTTGAGCGCGTCCATCGCCCAGGCCGCGCGCGGGGCGTCACCCTTGTCGACATGGATGCCGAGATCGACACAGCGGCCGGACATCGTGGTGAAACTGTCGCGCAGCACATCATAGTCGCCGGCGCAGAGGGCAAAGAGGTAGGCGGGCTTTTTGTGCGGGTCGATCCACTCGGCATAGTGGCGCCCGCCCGGCAGGTCGCCCGAGGCGCCCGGGGTTCCGTTGGAGAGCAGGATCGGGAATTCGTCCTTCGGGCCGACCATCCGCACGCGGAAGGAAGACATCACGTCCGGCCGGTCCGGATAGAAGGTAATGCGGCGGAAGCCTTCGGCCTCGCACTGGGTGCAGAGCCGCCCGCCCGAGAGATAGAGGCCCGAAAGCGCGGTATTGGCCGCCGGTGAAATCTCGACTTCGGTTTCGAGCACGAAGGGCTGCTGCGGCGGCGCGTGCAGCGTGAGGCCGCGAGCATCGACGGTGAAGTCTGCCGGATCCACCGGCTTCGAGGCCTCGCCCGCAAGGCCCACGGCGACATAATTCAGATGCAGCGCTTCGCCGTCGAGGCGCATGGCGCCCTGGCCGCGCGGGGTGATCGAGAGCGCCGCTTTCACAACGGTCTTCTGCGCAGCGAGATCAAAATCGAGCGTCACACCTGTGATCTCGAAGGGATAGGGCGTGTAGTCCTTGAGTTTCACCGCTACCGGGGTGTCCGTTCGCATTGTTTGGCGCTCCTCAGGTCATCTGGAATGGGCCACAGAGATATAGGGGCGCGACCGGGCCGTCGAGGGACGTTGTCTGCAGCGGCCGGGGCTGGCAAGAAGCTGCCATGAACCCTGCCCTTGTGCCCTATCCGCCTGCCATCCGGCGCGTCGCCGTCATCATTGCCGCCTTGCTGGCGGTGGTGATCTCGTATTTTTCTCTGGTCCCGCCGGGCGATGCGCCGGCGCCGCAGATTTCGGACAAGCTCCGGCATTTCGCGGCCTATGCGGGGCTCGCGGTGCCGGTGGCGATGTGGTTTGGTCCGGGACGCCTCACGGCGATCCTCGTGGTCGCGCTTTACGGCGCGGGACTGGAGATTGCGCAGGCCTTTGCCGGAACAGGGCGCGAAGCCTCTTTCGGCGACGCGGCCGCCAACACGCTGGGCGCGGCGGCGGGTGTGTTGCTGGTCTGGATCATCGCCCGCTCGCGCCGGGTTTGATCATTCGGCGGCGACGGTGATTTCCTCGTCGAGACGGTAGACGTTGCGCAGGATCAGGGCGCAGTGCTGGGCGACCGGCTTCAGTTCGGCCGGGCAGTCGCCCGGATAGTCGGACGCGAACTCTGCAATCTTGCGGGCGATGCGCATCAGGTCCGGGGTGTGGACGATCATGCGGGCCTGGTGCTCGACGCGCTGCGGGTCGCGGTCGTATTCCGCTCCGCCGACACGCCAGCCGCCGCTGCTGCCTTCGTCAGTTGCGACCACGGGATAGGTGCCGGGATTGGCCAGCGTCACCCCGAACTCGCTCGGGCGCCATTTGATCGAGCGCCGGTCGATGAACCAGTGTTCCAGCATCATGTCTTCGTCATCATCGCTGATGCGGTTCTGGTTGTGGACGGCCTGCTCCGAGACCAGCTCGTGCGCATGGAAGGGCCGGCCGAGGCCACAATCATAGGTGATCCGCAGCGGCTCGTTGACGTCCTTCACCCAATGGGGAACGACATGCTCGATCACCGCCCAGGTGCCGACCGGCTTCACGAACACGCGCTGCGACTTGTGGAACAGGGCCTTGGCCATGGGTGCGTCTCCTCATCCAGTGCCAGAACGTGCCACAGGATCGTGGGAGTCCGGTGAACAAGGCCTGTGAAATTTGAACCAAATGACGCGGCGCCATTGCCGCTGGGTCACACCTTTCCGTGCGCGTAAAGTGAGTTATTCTCTGGCCATCCGAGATAACAAGTAACGCCCCGAGGGCGATGGGAGCCAGAGCGCCATGAATTTTGATTTCTCCGAAGACCAGAAATACCTCGCCGGTGAGGCCCGGAAGTTCCTGTCGGCCGCAAGCCCGGCGACGGAAGTCCGCAAGGTGCTGAACGACGACAAGCTCGCCTATCACGCCGACCTCTGGAAGAAGGTCGTGGAGATGGGCTGGCTCGGCGCCGCAATCCCTGAAGAGCATGGCGGGCTGGGCCTCGGCATGCTGGAGATGTGCGTGCTGGCCGAAGAGATGGGCCGCGCGATTGCGCCGGTGCCGTTCGCCTCGACCGCCTATTTCCTGACCGAAGCGGTCAAGCTCGGCGGCAGCGAACAGCAGAAAGCAGCCCTTCTCCCGCAAATCGCTGCCGGCAACGTGATCGGTGCTTATGCCGCCTCCGAAGGACCGGGCAATCCGGATGCCGCCAGCCTGCGCACGACGTTTGACGGCAAGACGCTGACCGGCGCCAAGATCCCCGTGACTGACGGCGACATCGCGACCCATGCGGTCGTGCTGGCCAAGGAAGGCAAGGGCGTGTCGCTGGTGCTGATCGACTTGTCGGCCAAGGGCATCACCCGCAAGCCGTTGCAAACCATCGATCCGACCCGCAGCCATGCCGAGATCCACTTTGATGCGACGCCTGCCGAACGCCTCGGCGCCAAGGGTGACGGCGAATCGCTGAACGCCCAGCTGATGGACCGGGTGGCGGTGCTGCTTGCCTTCGAACAGCTTGGCGGCGCGTCGGTCTGTCTCGAGATGGCGAATGATTATGCCAAGAGCCGCTACGCCTTCGGCCGCCCGATCGGGGGCTATCAGGCAATCAAGCACAAGCTGGCGGACATGTATGTGAAGAATGAGATCGCCCGGTCGAACTGTTTCTACGGCGCCTGGGCGCTCTCGACCAACGCCGCCGAACTGCCGGAAGCGGCGGCCGCCGCGCGTGTGGCCGCGTCTGAGGCCTACTGGTTTGCGTCAAAGGAAAACATCCAGACGCATGGCGGCATGGGCTTCACTTGGGAAGTCGACTGCCATCTCTACTACCGCCGCGCGAAGCTGCTGGCTGTGCAGGCCGGATCGCCGAAGGTCTGGAAAGAAAAACTGGTGCGTGCGCTCGAGGCGAAGAATGCGGCCTGAGGCAAGCGCCTTCAAACGTATCGAGCGGCGGGATGTCTCCCGCCGCTCGCAACATGCTGGCTTACTCGCCGGTATAGACAACGGCAGCCACTGGCTCCGGGGCCGACCAGGTGACGGTTTCGGACGGCGCGCTGGCGCCGCCGGTGTACACCTTGAGTGCGGCGGTCTTGTAGGTGATGTCGAAATTCTCGACGACCGTCGCGTTCTCGCCCGTATAGGTCGAGTAGTTGTTGAGGACGGCGTCCGTCAGGGTCCAGACCTGTTTGTCGGCCGAGCCGTCGGTGGTAATCGTGATGTCGATGGTCGAGACCGGCGTCGCGTTGACAACGTGTTTGAGCACTTTCACGGACGAGGTGTCGAAGTTGCGGGTGACATAGATGCCGCCGGCATACAGGGTCGACTTGGCGGGCTCGACCGGCAGGTAGGTGACCGGATCGTAGACCGGCTGTTGCGACACGCTGAACGTGACGGCGGTCGCGGCGACCTTGTCATTGCCGAGTTTGAGTTCGACACCGGCGTGCGCCATCCCGGCGAAGAGCATGGCAGCGGCCGAGACGGCGGCGATGCGGCGGGTATGCGCGAAGATATTCGACATAAGACGTTGTCCCTTTCTACTGCGCCGCGGGCGGGAGCCCATCGCTCATCTCCCCGGCGCACGAAGGACATACGACGCCCCAATTCGGGATGGAATATGGCAACCGCCTGTCAGCAAGCGTTCACACCGAAATATTTTTACCAAACTGTAATCGGGCTTGAATTCCCGGTTTCAACCCTTAGCCACTGAAAGCACCGGAGACCGACATGGACTTCAACGATACGCCCGCCGAAGCCGCCTTCCGCAAGGAAGCCTATGACTTCCTGTCAAAACACCTTGAGCTGAAAACCGGCGCGCGCCCGCGGGCCGGCTCCGGAGAGTCGGCGCTGAAGCGCGCCAAGGACTGGCAGAAGATCAAGGCCGAGAACAAGTTCGCCCAGATCACCTGGTCGAAGGAATGGGGCGGGCGCGGCGGCACCTCGATGGAGTCGGTGATCTGGGGCCAGGAAGAGGGCAAGTTCGATGCGCCGACCGGGCCGTTCGCCATCGGTCTCGGCATGTGCGTGCCTACCGTTATCGCGTTCGGCTCTG
>JBGTKN010000054.1:0-1709 GCA_041744615.1 Hyphomonas sp.
GCGAGGCGGGCTTTTCCTTCGCCGACGTGGTCCGGACGGTGATCTACCTCGCCGACCCTGCCGACCATGCGGCGATCGGCCCGCCGCTGCGCGCGGCCCTGGGCGACGTTCGGCCGGCGAACTCCACCGTGGTCGCCCGGCTGGTGCGGCCAGAAATGAAGGTGGAGATCGAGGTCACGGCGTTTCGCGGCTGAGCCGGCGGACGGTGAGGCTCACAAACGTGAGGGTTGCCGCGCCGCTGAAAGTGAAGGACCGCAGTTATGTGACGATCTTGGCGAGGTAGGCACAGAGTCATGGCGAGGTGTTCGCTGGGTCTTGCCATTGGATGAAAGTCTCCTGCGGCATCGCCGCGCCGGTGGGTCTGGCGCGACGAACCAGGAAACATTTAGACGTTTGCGATGTCAGGCACGGGCCCCGCGCGCTCGTCGGCGGACAAGCCCCAGTAGCCCGAAGGCGCCCGCGAGCATCGGCAGAGCGGCCGGGAGCGGGACGGGGGCGGGTGAAAACGGGTCATCGGTCAGGAAGGCGACATCGGGGGTGAGAACCTCGCCAAACCCAACCAAGTCGAGCGAGTTGAACTCGAACAGCGCCCGCAAAAAGCCGGTCTTACCCTCGAACACTCTGAAAAACTTTATATCTGGTCGGTCTGCAAAGTAGAGGAAATCGGCGTTCTGTCTCCTTGTATTTGTGTCCAGATTGGTGGTATTGACCAGAGCGAGGCGATCGCTCAGAATTTGATTGAAGTCGGGATTGTCTGACTGTGTGTTTGACCTGAGCGTTACGACGAAAAGCCCGTATCAGCCATGATGGTCCCATTGCGGAAACCGATGACCCCTCCGACAAAGCGCCGGCCACGCACTTCCGGGACTTCGTACGAAGGATCAAAACGTAGGATCGTCGGGAAGATGGCCCCTGTGGTGGGAACGCCCGTCCGGATCACGTTCGACCCGACGCCGCTCACTACGAGGTCTGGGGGGCCTATCGGATTGATGAAGACGCCCGACAGGGTCGCAGCTTCAGCGCCTTGAAACTGCGCCACTACACACGCCAAGGCTAGCGCCGCTACCGCACTTGTTCGCATAGACGCATCTCCAAGTTTATGTTGTAACATCGAGTAAAATCAGGTTGGAGCACGCGCCGCTTTTACACAATCTTGTATTAAAACATTTGTTTAATTTCAACAGAGCGGCACTCTGTAGAGAGTTAAAATTCTCCTGTAATTAGAGTTGTTTTGGCATTGAGTGGAATACCTCGGGTGGGAGCGGCCTCTGCTTGAGCGAAGAGATCGGGGAATTTCTCAGAGCCGACTCGAAACTCCACGAGACATAGCCGTACCTTGCGAGACGGCGGTCAGGAGGCGGATGTGGGCGACGAACATCCATGCTTCGGCAGAGGCGATGGACTTCTCCCAATCCTTGGCCAATCGACGGGACCTTCCGAGCCACGCGAACGTGCGCTCGACGACCCATCGGCGTGGCAGGACCTCGAAGCCCTTGGGCGGTATCGGAGCGTTCGATGATGTCGATGGGCCAGTCGCCGAAGTGGCGCATGGCGGCTTTCAGCTTCGGACCGGCCCGCCGTCGGCGAAAACGACTCTTGAGAGCAGCCTGCTCGGCCTGTTCTCGTGGTTCATCATGTGACGAACTTTCCAAATCCAAGTGACGCGCTTCGGCGGGCCCGCGACCCGGCCGCCGCCCCACCCCCCAGGC
>JBGTKN010000055.1:0-13756 GCA_041744615.1 Hyphomonas sp.
GATCGGTGAACTCTGCTTCAACACGGCCATGACGGGGTATCAGGAGATCCTGACGGATCCCTCCTACGCCCAGCAACTGGTGCTGTTCACCTTCCCGCATATCGGCAATGTCGGGGCCAATCCCGAAGATCACGAAGACTCCTCCCCGCCCGCCGCCAAGGCCGCCCGCGGCGCCATCTTCCGCGAGCCGATCACGGCGCCGTCCAACTGGCGCTCGGCCGAGGATTTCGGCGCCTGGCTCGCCCGCAAGGGCATCATCGGCGTGTCGGGCGTCGACACCCGCGCCCTGACCCGCCGCATCCGCGAGTTGGGCATGCCGAAAGCAGCGATCTGCCACCAGCCTGAAGGCGGAATCGACTTCAAGGCGCTGGTTGCCGCCGCGCAGGCCTGGGCCGGTCTCGATGACGCGGACCTCGCCGCCGATGTCGTGCAGGAAGAGTCGTTCGAGCATAACGAGGGTCTGTGGAAGCCAGGTATCGGCCACACCGCCGGCGGCAATGCAGAGTTCCATGTCGTGGTCGTCGACTTCGGCGTGAAGAAGAACATCCTGCGCAACCTCGCGAGCGCGGGCGCGCGCTCGACGGTGCTGAACGGTGATGCGACGTCTGCGGACATCCTCGCGCTGAAACCGGACGGTGTCGTCTTCGCGAACGGGCCGGGCGATCCTGCGGCGACCTACAGACGCTCAGGCGCGATGATCCGTGAACTGATCGCGTCCGGCATCCCGATCCTCGGCATCTGCCTTGGCCACCAGATGCTCGCCCTCGCGCTCGGCGCCAAGACGATGAAGATGGCGCAGGGCCATCACGGCGCGAACCATCCGGTGAAGGATCTGGCAACCGGCAAGGTCGAGATCGTCTCGATGAACCACGGCTTCACCGTGGATGTCGCAACCCTTCCCCCGGGCGTCGCCGAAAGCCACCGCTCACTGTTCGATGGCACGAATTCGGGTCTCGCGGTGGCGGGCAAGCCGATCATCTCGGTGCAGCACCACCCTGAAGCCTCGCCCGGCCCGCAGGACAGTTTCTACCTGTTCGAACGCTTTGCCGGGTTGATGCGCGATCATCGCGGGAAGTAGATCCGCCTCCGGAGACTGTCCTTTCATGTGTGGCCGCTTCTTCCGTGAAGGTGTGACCTGGGCCGAATACTATGCGGCGTTGAACATCCTTGGTGATCCTCCGGACCGCGTCGAGCCGCCCGACGCGACCTACAATGCCGCGCCGACGCAGATCCATCCCGTCGTGCGCCTGAACGAAGTGACGCGGGCGCGCGAGATGGTGCCGATGCAGTGGGGGCTGGTGCCGTCCTGGTGGACTAAGCCGCTGTCGGAGAAGAAGTTCACCACAATCAATGCGCAATCCGAAACGGCGCACGAGAAACCGGTGTTCCGCGGCGCTTTCCGGCACAAGCGGTGCCTGGTGCCGATCTCGGGCTATTACGAATGGTCCGTGAGCGGAAAAACCAAGACGCCGTTTGCCTTCAAGCTGAAGAACCGGCGCTGGTTCTGTGTGGCGGGCCTCTGGGACGCTGCCTTGATCGATGGCTCTGAACTCCAGACCTTCACGATCCTCACCACGAAGCCGAACGACTTCACCGCCGGCATCCATGACCGGATGCCGGTGATCCTGGCGCCGGAAAACTATGGCTGGTGGCTGGATCCCGCCAAAGGCGACCCAACGCCCCTGTTCGAGCCCTTCCCCAGTGAGGACATGATGGCTTGGCCAATCGGGAACGCCGTCGGCAATGTGCGCAACAATTATCCGGAACTGCTAGACGAGGTTTAGTGCAGGCCGCGCAGCAGGCGCTCGAACGTCAGGAAGGCCTGATCCGGTGTTATCTCCGGCCTCTCGGCCGACAGCGCGAAACCGGCGCCATTTAGGGCGCCCTGCAGCAGCAAGGCGGCGGGACGCGCAAGGTCGAGGGGAAAGTGGCCCCGGCGCGCGAGGAATTCGGTGCCGCGCGTCATGTTTTCGCTGCCGAGTTCGAAGTCCAGCTTGTGCCAGCGCTCCATGCCGAGAACGGCCGGCCCGTCAATCAGGACGATACGCTGGTAGTCCGGCCGTATCGACCAGTCGAGATATACCCGGCAACCGGCGAGGAAGGCGGCGTAGGGGTCTGACCTGGACCGGCTGCCGATTGCGGCCTCACCGGCAGCGGCGTCCATTTCGACCTGCAATTGCTTCCAGACTTCGAGGAACACGTCTTCCTTCCGGTCGAAATGGTGAAACAGCGCGCCCTTGGTGACGCCGGCGGCCTCGACGATCTCAGCAAGGCTTGCGCTGGCATAGCCCTGCGCCGCGAACAGGGTGCGCGCCGCTGCGAGGATTGCCTCGCGCGTCTCGGCCGCCTGCGCAGATGTGCGTTTTGCCATGCATTTGCCTCTTGAGGCAGTATGATACCAGTGGTATGTATAAGTTGTAACTGCAGGTTATTGCAGTATCTTTTCTACTTTCGCTCTCACTTTTCAGTTGCAGGCTGGGTGGGGCCCGCACGCGGGACCGGACTGCCAACACGAAGCCGCGCCAGCCGCCTTACAGCGCCGCTTGCGCGGCTTTCTTTTTGGCGAGACGTGCGGTCCGCAGGCCCTTCAGCTCTGCGCCAAGATGTTCCTCGAAATAGCGGTCGCAGCCGAGGCAGGCGTTCGAGACTTCGCGGCCCTTGCCATCGACCGCTGTGGACCGGGCCCGGAACGTCTCGCGGCTCCATCCGGTTTCGCGTCCCATGCCTTCCGGATCACCGGCGTTCAGGGCCTGAATGGCCGGCAGGGCGGCCACGCTGGCGAGAATATCCTCGAGCCCTTCTTCAGCCAGCGAGCCGAGCGGTGCTCTCGTCTTAAGGCAGCAGGGATAGATGGAGCCGTCTGGTTCGATGGCGATCTCGCTGCCCGCCTCATGCATTTTCAGGAAATTCTTGCCGCCGGACCAGCGGGCGCAGAAATTTGTGGCGTAGCCGGCATTCGACAGGCCGTTGGCCCAGGCCCGGCCGCGCGGCCAGAGTTCGCCGATCCAGAGGTCCTCCTGCGCGCCGAAGAACAGGAAAGTGGGCTCGCCGCTGCCGGGCCGCGCTGTGGGATCCGGCGACTTCAGTCTTTCGCTCTTGCCCCCGCCGAGCGAGACTTCGCGCACGCCCTTCACGGCCATCATCGCGCGGATCTTGTCCATGAACTGGAACTTTCGCTCGCCCTTCATGCCCACGTGATAGTCGTCGATGGACGCAATCGCGATCGTGGTGACCCCGCGCGACAGCATCGCGTCAATGTGTTCCGGCTCGAGAATGTCGCCGGTCGTCTGCACGGACAGGCGCGGCGGCGCGTTCGGCCAGCGGCGGCGGATGGCCTCCAGAACGGGGTAGAACAGTTCGTCCCTCACCCCGTCGATCAGCAACTCGCCGCCGGCCAGGACGATCAGCGTCGGCTGGCGAAGGCCCTGGGCGTCGATCCAGCTCATGTCATCGGGCAGATTCGCCAGGATCGCCTCGTAAGCCCGCTGGCCCTCGGCTACCACATCGGTCAGGGCGCCGCGGACATAGGGACGGAAGCGGTCATCATAGCAGTGCGCGCATTTGCGGTGGCAGGCCCAGGTCAGGACCCAGTACAAAGATTGCATCAGGTGTCCCCGCTCTGGCTGGGCGCAAACTTAGCGACCGCCCAAGCGCTGTCCAGCCATCTCCCCGCATCGTGATACTACCCGGTTTTCCGCCAGCAGACCCTCATGGCTGGGCAGACACGTAAAAAAGGGTGAAACCGTATTCCGAACTGCGCGTTGATTTCACACGGAGATTCGATGACGCCTCGCTTTTCGACTTTGAATGGGCTCCTGATTCTCAGTCTGCTCGCATTTCTGGCCTGCGCGATAACCATCGTGCTCGCTGCGCGGGCCGAATTCCGCTTCCGTGCACAGGAGACCCAGGCCTTTCGCGCCATCCAGGCGCTGGACGGCATGATCATCTACGGATTGAATGCCGAAACCGGCCAGCGCGGCTTCCTGCTCACGGGCGACGAGTCCTACCTTGCGCCCTATGAACGCGGGGTCGGGGAGTTCCGGAACGCCGCCAGCGCCTACCGCGAGCTGATGGGCGACACTATGACCCCGCTGCAGGCGGCGCAGCTGGCCGAGCTTGAGCGGCTCAGCGGCGTCAAGGTTGCCGAACTCTCCTCCACCACGAAACTCCTGCGCAGCGGCCACCGCGACGAGGCGATGAAACTGGTCAATACCGGCGCCGGCAAGAATGCGATGGACCAGATCCGCGAAGTGGCGGCGCTGCTGGTGGCAGAAGAGCGGACCATCCTGGCCGGTTCGGGCAGCGAAGCGCGGCGGGCCCGGATCCTGGTTCTGGCCTGCATCATCGCGTTGTCGTTCCTGTCCCTGTTCGGGTTCGCGCTGGCGCTTCGCAATCTCCGGCGCGCCGAGAAGCTGGATCTGGTCGAGGAACAGGCGCGCCTTCTCACCGAGGAGCGCGAGCGCACGGACCTGCTGGCCCGCGAGCTCAATCACCGCGTAAAGAACCTGTTCGCGATCGTGCAGTCGATCATCAGTTCAACGGCGCGCCAGGAAACCGATGCGCGGGTTGCTGCGACCAAGATTCGCGAACGGGTCTATGCCCTGTCCCGCGCGCATTCGCTCACCTCGACGATCGACATGCAGCAGCAGACCACCCTCGCCGAGCTGGTCGATGCCATTGTTGCTTCTCAGGTCCGGAACTATTGCGATCTGCACATCGAGGGACCGCCGATTAATGTGATCGCGCAGCATGTGACCCCCCTGGGCATGATCCTGCACGAACTGACCACCAATGCCGTGAAGTACGGCGCCGGATCCTGTGAAGGCGGCCGAATCAACGTGACCTGGTCGATCGACGCGCAGAATACCGGCGAGGAGCTGAAAATCATCTGGCAGGAAATTTGTGCGAAGAATGTGGACCTTTCCTCACCGGGCCCCGACGGTTTCGGCAGCCGGATGATGAGCATGTCGCTGTCGCAGCTCCGCGGGCAGAGCCGCCGGTCCTGGGCACAAGAAGGGCTGAAGATGGAGATCCAGCTGCCACTGGATGATAACGGTGCCGTGAAGGACCGGAACAAAACAGAGACTTTGTCGTTGTGAGATAATGCTGAACCAGAAAAAAATCCTGATTGTCGAAGACGAGGCCATGATCGCGTTTGACCTTGAAGACGTCGTGGCAAGCCGCGGCGCCAAGACCGCTGTCTGCCTCGACCTCGATTCTGCCCTGAAGACGGCGGAGTCGGACGAATTCGATGTGGCTATCCTCGACTATAATCTTGGCGGCCGGACTGTGCTGCCGGTAGCCGATGCACTGCAGCGCAAGGGTATTCCCTTCGTGTTCAATACCGCGATGGCTGAGTTCGAAAACCTGTCGGCCCGCTACAACGGAGCCTTCGTCTGCCGAAAGCCCGCGAACGAAGCCGAACTGGTCGGATTGCTGGTGAGGCTGACCGGCGATGGCATGGGCGGAACGCAGTCGACTGTTGCAAACCGTTCAGACAAGAAAAGTTAAGTATTTTCCGAAGGGTTGGACGGCGTGCGCGCCTTCCTGCATGGGGAATGGCCCTTGGACGGCTCCTGCTCACCGGCGGGGGCCGTTTTCAGTTCCTGCGCTCAGCGCAGTGGTCCGCAGCGCGCTTCGTATTCGGCAATCGCTTCCGGCATCCATCTCCGGAAATTATCGGCGCGGGTCTGCGACGCCGGGTGGGTGCTCATCCATTCCGGCGGGCGCTCGCCGCTGCCGATCTCGCCCATCCGCTCCCAGAGTTCCGGCGCCTCGCGGGGGTCGTAACAAGCGCGCACCAGCAGATCTAGGCCGATCTTGTCAGCCTGTGTCTCATGCTCGCGCGAGAAGGCGAGAAAGCCGCCCTGCGCTGCTACCCCGAAGGCCTGCATCACCATCTGCTGCTGGGCCGCGCCCATATCGCCCAGCCCGACAGCAACCGCCATCTGGCCGACCTGCAGCATTTGCTGGGTACTCATCCGCGCCGCGCCGTGATGTGCGAGGGCGTGGCCGATTTCATGGCCCATGACTACTGCCAGCTTGTTCACATCCGCTATGTCATCGAGCGTCACCCGGCCATCATAGTTGCCGGTAATGTCGAGGATGCCCGTATACACAGCGACATAGCCGCCCGGCAGACAGAAGGCGTTCGGAGTGGGGGAATCGACGACGTAATAGGTCCAGTCGAACTTTTCGACGACGCCCGGCATCTTGTAACCTTGCGTGCGGTAGTCGTTCTCCAGCTCCAGGGCGGCTTTCTCGAGACGCGCACCGATTTCACGTATGGTTTCGGTGAGTTCTCGGGCGCTGCCGGTGCAGCTGGCCTGATCGGCGCAGAGAACCGTGTTTCCCTGCTGCTGCTCGCCCTGCAGGATTTGCAAATAGGATTCGGCGCCGAGCTTAACTTCCTGATCGATCGACAGCGTATTCAGCTGCTTCTTTCCCGGCGCGAAAGGCACATCTTTCTGGTTCACCTGCCAGTAGAGGAAGATGCCCACGAGCGCGACGATCAGGATGCCGAACCGTCCGCGAAAGAGGTCGCCGAAGCCATTGGCGCGGACCAGGTCTCTTTCACGGCGCATGGCAACGCTCCTCTCTGGATTCAGGATCACCGCTTGATAAACGAGCAGTCGGGCTAGGGAAAGCGGCGAGTCCCGGTTTGCGAAGCGCTGCCAGCGCCGCTATGTGAGGGACATGACCCACCCGACCCAAGCCCCGAAACTCGAGATCCGGATCGTACCGGTGACCCCGCTGCAACAGAACACGTCGATGATCTGGTCGACGGAGACGATGGAGGGCGTATTCGTCGATCCCGGCGGCGAGGTGGACCGGCTGATGGGCGCCGCGGAGCATTTCGGCGTCAAGATTGTCGCTGTCTGGCTGACCCATGGCCACCTTGATCATGCCGGCGCCGCGATGGCCGTGAAGGAACGAACCGGCTGCCCGATCATCGGACCGCACAAAGATGACCAATGGCTGCTCGACGAGATCGAGGCACAGGGCGCGCGCTATGGCATCAAGGACGGCAAGAACGTCACGCCCGACCGCTATCTTGATGACGGCGACGTGCTTGAACTGGCCGGCAACAGATTCGGTGTCGCCCACTGCCCCGGCCATACGCCGGGCCATGTCGTGATCTATAGCGAGGAAGGCGCGATGGCTTTCGTTGGCGACGTACTGTTCCGGGGCTCGGTCGGCCGGACGGATTTTCCGCGCGGCAATCACCAGCAACTCATCGACTCGATCACGCAGAAACTCTGGCCGCTGGGCGACCAGATGCGGTTCGTTCCGGGACATGGCCCGATGAGCACGTTCGGGCAGGAGCGCCTTGATAACCCGTTCGTGGCGGACGCCGTGACCGGTTACGCCGGCACCGAGCGCGGCGATGTGGACGTGCTGGCGCAACGCCTGTCGAAACGCTGGACCTGACCATCTGGCAATGCGGCGGAACTCCCATTCCGGCCGGACGTTTCCTCTCCATGTGATGGAAAAGGAGCGATCCATGAATACGTACATCAAATTCGCCGCGATCGGCGCAACAGCACTCTTCGCGTCAGCCTGTACCTCGTCCGGCACAGCCGAGCGCAATGCCCTTGGCGGCGCCGCAATTGGCGCCGTGGCCGGCGCGGCCATTGGCAACAATGTCGGTGACGGCGATGCGACCCGGGGAGCGGCCATCGGCGCGGTCGTGGGCGGCGCTGCCGGAGCTTACAAGGGTTGTTCGGAGGCAGGAGACTGCGGCACCAACCGCAACGATCCGTACCGTTATGATACCGACGGCGACGGCGTCGTGGATGCCCATGACCGCTACCCGAACGATCCGCGCCGCTGGTAGC
This sequence comes from Hyphomonas sp., assembly GCA_041744615.1. Classification (GTDB taxonomy): domain Bacteria; phylum Pseudomonadota; class Alphaproteobacteria; order Caulobacterales; family Hyphomonadaceae; genus Hyphomonas. Next base: position 7,839 of record JBGTKN010000055.1, read on the forward strand.
CATCTGCTGAAGTCTTCAAGCCCCCGTTTGCCCCAGAGGCCGGCGGGGGTTTCTGCAATCTGCCTTCAGCGGATCATTGGGCGTCCGGTACTGGCGTGAGCAGGCGAATGATCATGTCATACAGCCAGGGCATCATCGGGGTGTTGGTTGCGGCCATGGGCGGCCTGATTTCACCCTTCTGGAAGGTTGTGACGGCGTCGCGCAGCATCGCCTCCGTTTCATCCTTCAGTCCCGCCTCGGTGCCTTCACGTTTCAGCTGAAGCAGATAGCTTGTCATCTGGTTGCGGGCGCGCGCGACGTCTTCGCTTGAGGCGTCCGTCTCACCGGCCGCCAGCGGCGTCCAGTATTCCGAGAAGCTGTGGACAATCGAGCGGATCGCGACTTCGCTGCCGATATAGTCGCGTGTGAACCAAAGTGACCGGTCAATCGTGGCCGGCCCCTCGCCGATGTGCACGCCGTGCTTGCGGATAAGCGCCTTGAGGCGCTGCTCGTCGCTCTCGCTGAAGAGCAGCGAATGATGGCCGGAGCTTCCCTTGAAATCATCGGCGTTCCGGCGGGCAGCAATCAGCATACGCTCGATCTCCGACGCGTCCGTGATCTGCGCCTTGTCGACCAGTTTCATGTAGGCAAGGGCGAGCACCGCGAGCGGCAGACGGTCCATCTGGCCGGGCGCATTCCGGCAGGCGTCGGCGGCGGCCTCGACGAAGGGCAGCAGCACCTTGTCTGCGGCGACCGACACCTTGTAGCCAACCGTCTGCGCGTCCGACGTCAGCCAGCCTTTGCAGTCCACCGGCAGCTCGGGCTTCAGATAGGGATGAACGGTACCCACCAGGGCGAGTTGTGCGAGCGAATCGATGATCGCCCTGCGGCTGTTGGAGGCGAGGGAATAATCGATGTGTGTCGCGTTATTGATTCCGAGCACATGATAGCGGGGCTTGCGGCCCTCCTCCGGGCCTTCCTGGAAGACGGTCGAGCGCTGGAAAGCGCGGGTGAGAAAACTGACGGCTTCCTGGTTGATCACGCCGCCGTTGTTGGCGCGGATTGTCTTGAAGACCATGACGTCAAGCTCGCCGCCAAGCGCGTTTATCCAGGCATGGTCCGGACAGCTCTGAGCGTAACTGTCCATCTGTGCTATTTGTTCTGCAGGGCTGGCGCCGGGCTGGCCCACCGTCTGGAGCACCACGACCGCGCGCGGCAGCAGCACCGTGTCGCAATCCTCGGCCAGCGCGGCCGGAGCGCATAAGGCGAGAGCGGCAACGGCGAGCGCTGCGAATCAGTTGATGGCGGGCATGTGTCCTCCGTTTTTCAAAGTTTACGAAAGTTCGCACCGGACACCACCCGGATTTTCAGGGAAGCGTGTTACCTGACTTCCGAAACGATGATGAACTGGGGTGCTTCGGCAAAGCCAGCGAAGTCGCCCATCACCCTCTGGACGGTCTCGCCGCCCATGTCCTCCGCGACGAAGCCGTCGAGGTCCGGGATGGCGAAAGCCTCGAAATAGGCAATGCCAGGAGTGCCCTCACCCATCAGCAGTCGCTCGGCGCGGTAGGTGCGGAAGTCCTGCACCCGGGCGAGCGAGCCCATGGCCGGCTGGTCGGTCGTGCGGACCCAATCGTCGAACGCCTCGGGCACCACACCGTCCTGGAGGGTATAGAGTATGAACAGGTTCGGCGCGGGTTTGACCTTCACTTCCTTTATGATCGCCACGGTCCGGACGTCCGCAGCGGCAGGCGCAGCGGGAAGCTCCGTCTCGCCGCCGATCGTGATGCAGGCCGGCAAGGCGAGCGCGGCAATGGCTGCGAGAGAAGCGGTGACAAGACGGCGCATGATGGGAAACCTTGTGCTAGGGATGAGAAGACCGCGCCACTCGCAGCAGGATTCGGCGGCGTGATCCAAGCGTTTCAGAACACTGCGGCGCTTGCCCGCCGACCCGACTCCCCGCTATAGGGCAGCCGTTTGCCCGCCCCCTCAGGAGAGTCCCCATGCCGAAGCGCACAGATATCTCCTCGATCCTCATTATCGGCGCTGGCCCGATCATCATCGGCCAGGCCTGCGAGTTCGATTATTCCGGCGTGCAGGCCGTGAAAGCGCTGAAGGCCGAAGGCTATCGCGTCATTCTCGTGAATTCGAACCCGGCAACGATCATGACCGATCCGGACCTGGCGGACGCGACCTATATTGAGCCGATCCTGCCGGAGATCGTCGAGAAGATCATCGCGATCGAGAAGCCGGATGCGCTCCTGCCCACTATGGGCGGCCAGACGGCGCTCAATTGCGCGCTTGACCTGCACCATTCGGGCATCCTGAAAAAATACGGTGTCGAGCTGATCGGCGCCAAGGCCGAAGCCATCGAGATGGCCGAGGACCGCAAACTCTTCCGCGAGGCGATGGACCGTATCGGCCTCGAGAACCCCCGCGCCGCCATCATTGCCTCGCCGGAGCTGCCGACCGAACCCGGCAAGCCAAAACGCTATGACCGGATCACCGGCCTCAAGGCGGCCATGGACGCCATCGACATCGTCGGCCTGCCCGCGGTCATCCGGCCCGCCTTCACGCTTGGCGGCACCGGCGGCGGCATTGCCTACAATGTCGAGGAATATGAAGAGATCTGCCGCTCGGGTCTCGCCGCCTCGCCGACGGCGCAGATCCTTGTCGACGAAAGTCTCGTCGGCTGGAAGGAATACGAGATGGAAGTGGTCCGCGACACGGCGGACAACTGCATCATCATCTGCTCCATCGAGAACATCGACCCGATGGGGGTGCACACCGGCGACTCGATCACCGTGGCGCCCGCCCTGACGCTGACGGACAAAGAGTATCAGGTGATGCGCAACGCCTCGATCGCGGTGCTGCGCGAGATCGGCGTGGAGACCGGCGGCTCGAACGTGCAGTTCGCCGTCAACCCGAAAGACGGCCGCCTCGTCGTCATCGAGATGAACCCGCGCGTCTCTCGCTCCTCGGCGCTCGCCTCGAAGGCGACCGGTTTCCCGATTGCCAAGGTCGCCGCGAAACTGGCAGTCGGCTACACGCTCGACGAACTCACCAATGACATCACTGGCGTGACCCCGGCCTCGTTCGAGCCGACGATCGATTATGTCGTCACCAAGATCCCGCGTTTCGCCTTCGAGAAGTACAAGGGCGCCGAGCCCGTGCTGACAACTGCGATGAAATCCGTGGGCGAGGCAATGGCCATCGGCCGCAGCTTTCAGGAGAGCCTTCAGAAGGCGCTTTGCTCGCTGGAGACGGGTCTCTCCGGCCTCAACGAGATGCACTTCGAGAGTGAAAACGCGCTGCGCCAGGCGCTCGGTATTCAGTCCCCGGACCGTATCCGCGTGATTGCCGAGGCCTTCCGTATGGGCCTCAGCGTCGAGGACGTGCAGAATGTCACCGCCTTCGATCCCTGGTTCCTGCGCCAGATCGAAGACATCGTGAAAGCCGAAGGCGAGATCAAGGCCAGGGGCCTGCCGCGCACCGAGCACGAGTTGATCGAGCTGAAATCCAGGGGCTTCTCAGACAAACGGCTCGGCGAGCTGACCGGCCAGGCCGAGGGCTGGGTGCGGGGCCTGCGCCATTCGATGAATGTGCGGCCCGTCTACAAGCGCATTGATACGTGTGCGGCCGAATTCGCCGCCAAGACGCCATACCTCTATTCCACCTATGAGCATGCCTCGTTCGGCCAGGCCGCACCCGATTGCGAAGCCCTGCCTTCGGCGCGCCAGAAGGCGATGATCCTCGGCGGCGGCCCGAACCGGATCGGCCAGGGCATCGAGTTCGACTATTGCTGCTGCCACGCCGCTTTCGCGATGTCCGACCTCGGCATCGAGTCGATCATGGTCAACTGCAACCCGGAAACGGTGTCCACGGACTATGACACATCCGACCGCCTTTACTTCGAACCGCTTACCATCGAGCACGTCCTCGAGATCGTGCACAAGGAACAGCTCAACGGAGAGCTCCTTGGGCTGATCGTCCAGTTCGGCGGGCAGACACCGCTGAAGCTGGCCGGGCCGCTGTTTGACGAGAAGGTCCCCATCCTTGGCACCACGCCGGCCTCGATCGATCTCGCCGAAGACCGCGCGCAGTTCGCACAGCTGCTTGACGAACTGAACATCCAGCAGGCGCCGTCGCGCACGGCGCGCAGCGTCGAGGAAGCTGAAGTGAAGGCCAACGAGATCGGCTACCCGGTCATGCTGCGCCCGTCCTTCGTGCTCGGCGGCCGCGCCATGGAGATCGCCCGCAATGACGAAGACCTGCGCAAGTTTGCCGCCGAGGCCCTCAAGGTTTCCGGCGATGCGTCCCTGTTCATCGACCGCTACCTGTCGGACGCCATCGAGGTGGATGTTGATGCGATCTGCGACGGCCATGATGTGCATGTCGCCGGCATCATGGAACATATTGAGGAAGCCGGCGTACACTCGGGCGACTCCGCATGCGCGCTGCCGCCCTTCACGCTGTCACCCGCCATGCAGGGCCGCCTCGCCAAGCAGACCATGGCGCTAGCGCGGGCGCTGAATGTGAAAGGCTTGATCAACATCCAGTTCGCGGTGAAGGGCGAGGAAATCTATGTCCTCGAAGCCAACCCCCGCGCCAGCCGCACGGTGCCTTTCGTGGCGAAAGCCGTCGGCGCGCCGATTGCCGCCATCGCGGCCAAGGTGATGGCTGGCCGTCCGCTCACGGACTTTGACCTGCGCCATGCCAATCCGCGCCGGATCGCCATCAAAGAAGCCGTCTTCCCCTTTGCGCGCTTCCCAGGCGTTGATCCGCAACTCGGCCCGGAGATGCGCTCGACCGGCGAAGTGATGGGCTGGGACGATGATTTCGGCATGGCCTTCCTGAAAAGCCAGCTAGGCGGCGGCATCCGCCTGCCAGCCGAGGGCGCCGTGTTCATCTCGGTGCGCGACAATGACAAGCCGGGCGCCGTGGAAGCAGCGCGCAACCTTGTCGAGATGGGCTTCACCATCATTGCCACCAGCGGAACGGCTATACACCTGGAAGCCAATGGCATCCCGATCCGACGCGTCAACAAGGTGCTCGAAGGCCAGCCGCACATCGTTGACGCCATGATCAATGGCGAGGTCCAGCTCATGTTCAACACGACCGAAGGGGCCGCCTCCCTGTCGGATTCCGCCTCGATCCGGCGCACGGCCGTGGCGCGAAAAATCCCTTATTTCACAACCCTTGCCGCCTCGATTGCGGCAGTTCAGGCGATCGCCAGCCTCAAAACACAGGAAATCTCGGTTCGAGCCTTGCAAAGCACCTGAGACAGCCCCACTTGACGCGATTGCTTTTTGTTACCACGCTTTTTAGCCGCGCAAGATGAGGGAAACTCACGATGGAACGCATTCCGATGACCGCCGAAGGCCATGCTGCCCTTCAGGCCGAGCTCAAGGTGCTGAAGTCCGTTGAGCGGCCGAGCATCATTGCGGCTATTTCCGAGGCGCGCTCGCATGGCGACCTGTCGGAGAACGCCGAATATCATGCTGCCAAGGAGAAGCAGAGCTTCATCGAGGGCCGCATCAGCGAGCTCGACGACAAGCTCGCGCGCGCCGACATCATCGATATCAGCAAGCTTGGCGGCAAGAAGATCCGCTTTGGCGCGACGGTAACGATTGTCGACGTCGATTCCGAAGAGAAGTTCACTTATAAGATCGTCGGTGAAGACGAGGCGAACGTGAAAGACGGAAAGATTTCGGTGACCTCGCCGCTTGCCCGGGCCCTGATCGGCAAGGAGGAAGGCGATGAAGCCGAGGTGGCCGCCCCTTCGGGCGCGCGCGCCTACGAAGTATCGAAGGTCGTTTACAAGTAAGGATACGCGCCGATGAGGACGCTCGGGCCTTCCGTCTGGGCGGTCTCCGATGGCCGCGCCGGCAACGCGTCGCAGGTGCGCGCGCTGGTGCACGCTCTCGGCGAGCCCGGCC
>JBGTKN010000056.1:0-6813 GCA_041744615.1 Hyphomonas sp.
GACGCCATCCAGCGCGCTGGGAGGCGTGCCCGTGCCGGCTTTGTTGGCGCGCTCGGCGGCCTTCATGGCTTCCCAGGCGACCGTTTGTTCGTCGGCGGAGCGGCCATCTGCTTCGGTGCCAAACACATGCGGATGTCGCCGGACCATTTTGTTGTTGATTGCAGACACCACATCGGACAGTGCAAAGGCACCTTGTTCTTCCGCCATCCGGCTATGGAACATCACCTGGAAAAGCAGGTCACCCAACTCGTCGCGCAATTCATCCATGTCGGCACGTTCGATTGCATCTGCGACCTCGTAGGCTTCCTCGATCGTGTAAGGCGCGATGGTTGCGAAATCCTGCGCCAGATCCCAGGCGCACCCCGAGACCGGGTCGCGAAGGCGCGCCATGATGCGGGCCAGTTCGCCAAATGCCTCGCTTGCCTCAAGCGTTCTGTCGGCCATGGGTTTCATGCGGGACTCCCGTGCTCGGCTTCGTCTTGCCTTGGCCATGGGCAGGGCGCAAGGCGGGGGTTGTGAGCATGGGTGCCAGCGATTGACACGGATGGACAGCCGGGAGACGGGAGACCTTCTCGAAGTGTGCAAATGACCGGAATTGATGCCGGTGAGGTGAAGAAATGCACGACAAGCTAGCGCTGATCGGATTCGAATGGGCTGGGCAGACCCTGCGCGCCTGGGCATTCGGGGATGAAGGCGAAATCCTGTCCTCATTCCAGGTGCGCGAGCAAACGGTGGCGGGACACGCCGACTGGCCCGGCCGGGTTCGCTTTCACCTCGCCGAATGGCTCGGCGTGGCGCCGGAGGCTCCGGTGATCGGTTGCGGGGACGTGTCGGGTCGGCTGCTGAGGGCGGGCGGGGGTCAGCTCACGTTGCCAACATCCCTGTCGCAGCTGGCTAATCATCTCGGCGATCACGGCGGCATCCATCTCATACCGTGGATTGGGCAGTTGACCCCGCCGGATCTCACCTGCGGTGCAGAAACGGTGCTTTTCGGACTGGACGAGGCCAACGGATCGATCTGTATCGCCGGACTGCACACCCAGCATTGTGTGGTCGAGCACGGCCGGTTGCTCGAATTCTCTACCGAGATCACAGCCGAGCTGCGCGACCTCCTGCTGTTGCATGGCACCTTGTCACTGAACGAGACCGACGCCCAGGAATTTGACATGAAAGTCTTCCGGGATTGGATCGAACGTGCGCTTGATACCGAAGACTCCCCCCCGGTGTTCTCCGTGGAGGCGGCCATCCGGCAAGGCTCGCTGCTGGCCGGCAACAAGGCGGCGGCGCTTGCCGGCTTGATGATTGGCGCGGACGTGGCAGCGCACTATGATCCGGGCGACGAGGTTCTGCTGGTTGCAGATGGCCCGCTACTCGAGGCTTATGGTTTTGCGTTGGACGCGTTGGGTGCCGATGTTGAGGAAACCTCCGCAATCGAGGCCCTGCAGGACGGTTTGTTTGAAATCGCCGATCTTGCCGGACTGCTCGGCGAGGACTAAGGCCCGATCTGACTGGTGAGGAAGCCCGATTTTCGATGATCATCACGCCCGAATGCGTTGCGCCCACCGGATGCCTGATCGGCCAGTCGCCGCTATGGAGTCATTCAGAAGGCTTCCTGTGGTGGGTAGACCAGAAACGGGCCAAGCTGCACCGCTACAATCCGCGCACCGGCAATACGCGCCGCTACGAGCTTCCGGTTCGTCCAAGCCGGATCGCCCTGTACGACGGGCTGTTGCTTATGGCAGCGGACCGCGAGATCGGGTTCTTTGATCCAGCAACCGAAATATATGAGCGTCTGGCCGTTGTCGCAGGCGAGCCAGACACGAACCGGACCAGCGATGGCGGTGTGGCGCCGGACGGGTCGTTCTGGTTCGCGACTGAAGACGATGCCGAGCGCGAGCCGGTCGGCAATTATTACCGCTATGGCCCCGACAAGGTGATTTCCCCGATCCGGCTTCCGTCCGTGCTCAAGTCAAGGACGTTCGAGTTCTCGCCCGATGGACGCACCTTCTACACGTGCGACTCAGCCGAGTGCGAAATCCTGGCGCACGATTTCGACCCTGCAACCGGCGCAGTTGCAGGTCGCCGGACTTTCGCCTTCACACACGAGCTAGGCGGTATGCCATTTGGTTCAGCGGTCGATGACGAAGGCGGCATATGGACCTGTCTTCACGGCGCATCCCGGGTTGTCCGCTTCACACCGGACGGACAGGTCGACCAGGTGATCGTGCTGGCAGCGCCGTTGCCGACCGGCTGCGCGCTAGGCGGCGAGGACATGCGGACCCTGTTCATTACCACGTCCCGGGCCGGGCTGAGCTTCCCGCAACTCGACGCGCGTCCGCTCTCGGGAAGCCTCTTTGCCGTGACGGTGGATGTGCCCGGCCTGCCGGCGCGCAGTTTTGGCGCTTCCGGCTAGCCGCAGATGACGCTCCGTCAGGGGCGCGTGTCCATCAAGTTGCGGGCAATCACCATCCGGTGCACCTCACTGGGACCATCATAGATCCGCATATTGCGGATGCGGCCAGCCATCAGGTGCAATGGCATCTCCTTGGTCATCCCCATGGCGCCAAAACACTGCATTGCGTTGTCGATGACCTCAGTCGCCATTTCCGGCGCGAAAACCTTGATCATCGAGATCTCGCTGCGCACGTCCTGTCCCTGATCGATTTTCCAGGCGCAGTCATACGTCATCAGGCGAGCCGCATGAATCTTCATCGCGGCATCAGCCGCCCACCACTGTACGACCTGCCGCTCTGACAACTTGGCTCCGAAGGTCCGGCGCTGCGGCGCATACTCCCGCATCATGTCGAGCGCCCTTTGCGCAGCGCCAATGCACCAGGCGGCCATCTCCATGCGGCGCGTGCCGAGGCGCACCTGCATAGGGCCGAAACCGTCGCCTTCCTTACCGAGCAGTTTCCAACCCGGCACACGGCAATCTTCCAGCACGACTTCATAGGTGAACTCGCCGCCCAGCATGGGAATGCGGCGAAGCACGTTGAAGCCGGGCGTGCCCTTGTCGATGAGGAAGGCAGACATGCCGCCCCGGGCGCCTTTCGCCTTGTCGGTGATGGCCATAAGGATCGTGAAGTCGGCCTCGGCGGCCCGGGTGATCCAGATCTTGCGGCCGTTGATCACCCAGTCGTCGCCATCGCGCACGGCGCGTGTCTGCATGCCGGCGGGGTCTGCGCCGGCCCCCGGCTCCGAGATGCCAATCGCGGAGAGGGTTTCTCCGCGCGCGTAAGGCTCAAGGTAAGCCTCCCGCTGCCGGTCGTTCACTGTGGTCATGAGCATCCGCAGGTTCGGGGAATCCGGAGGCAGGGTGTAGGTCGCTGCCGTCGAGCCGAGCGCTTCGTTGACGGCGACCAGGGCGACATGCGGCAGTCCCATCCCGCCCGCGTCTTCCGGTGCATCGAGGCTCCACAGGCCCATCTCCTTCGATACGCGGTCGAGCCGCGCACGTTCGGCATCGGTGAGGTAGGCGCCCTGACCCGCCGCGTCGCGCGCCAGCACCGCGCCTTCGAGCGGAACCAGTTCCTCGCGTACGAACCGCTGGACAAGGTCGCGCAGCATCCTGTGATCTTCGTCGAGTTCAAATTGCATCTGCAGGGCCTCCTGCCTCCTAGCTGTAGGAAGCCCTGGCCGGAGCGCAATCCGTCTTCGTTAGGCAAGCAGGTGAGCTAGGTAGTTTCCCGATGGTGTTCTGCGTGAAGAGCGCCAACATTCCTGGAAAAGCCGGGAGGAATTGGATTGGTCGATCACGAGGACCCGGCGCCGCCGGAGCGCTTGCCGGGTATCAATGAGATCACGATGCGCGCGCCGTTCGAGTGGCTGGTTGCCGGTTGGCGCGACTTCATGGCGGTTCCAATGACGTCGTTGCTCTACGGCTCAGTACTGGCTGCGATCAGCGCCGGCATCTTCTGGGCCCTGTACTCCACCGGATCAGCCAGCTGGTTCTTCGTCCTGCTTGGCGGCTTTCTGCTGGTTGGCCCTGTTCTGGGAATGGGGCTCTATGAAATCTCGCGCACGCTGGCAGCCGGCCGCAAACCGAGGTTGCGCGACGTGATTCTGGTGAAGGTTGCTGCCCGAAAGGAGCTGCTCTTGCTCGGGTTGCTTCTGGTCTTCCTCTACTTCCTGTGGACCCGGATGGCTCAGGTAATCTACGCCCTGTCCACCTGGCGCATTCTCCGCGACCGGTCCGAGTTCTTTAATTTCGCGGTCTTCGACCCGAGTGGACAGGCCATGATCCTCACCGGTCTGTTGACAGGCGGTTTCGTGGCATTCTGCAATTACGCGCTGGCAGCCGTGGCGGCCCCGATGCTGCTCGACCGGCGGTTCACGGTGTTCATGGCGCTGGCAACCAGCGTCCGTTCGGTCAATCGCAATTTCTTCCCGATGCTGCTCTGGGCGTTCCTGATCGTAGCCCTGACGCTGGTTGGCATCTCCCTGGCCTTTGCGGGGCTGGCGGTTGTCTTTCCGGTGATAGGAATGGCCAGCTGGCATGCCTACCGCGCTCTGGTTCAGGCCTGAGGCTGGGATTTCCGGGGTTTTCCGCTGCTGGTCGACATCTGCCGGCTTGCGAGCGAGGGGCTGGAAGCCCAAATCGATCCTGCGGCGACCGGATTGCACATTTGCCGTGGACGCGGGCCTTTAAACGGGCTAATCGCCCGCCTTTGAAAAACGAGTGATTGCGATGGCCGAAAAGCCGACCAAGGCGCCTCAAGCGCCGAAAGAGAAGAAAAAGCGGGTAGGACCCCTGACTTTCCTCGCGCAGGTGCGTGCGGAAGGCAACAAGGTGACCTGGACCACCCGCCAGGAGACCATCCAGGCGACGATTTTCGTCATCATCATGTCGATCCTGATCGCAATCTTCCTTTTCCTCGCTGACACCGTCATAACGATATTCGTGAACTTCGTCCGGGGCGCCTGAAGGTGCTCACTGCGAATCCAGATCAACAGGAGCGCTCTCGGCCCATGCCTGAAGCCAAGTGGTATATCGTCCATGCCTATTCGAACTTCGAAAAGAAGGTCGCAGGCTCGATCCGTGAGCAAGCCGAACGCAAGGGGCTGACGCATCTGATCGAAGAGATCGAAGTGCCGACGGAGGAAGTCGTCGAAGTCGCGCGGGGCAAGAAGAAGACCGTCGAGCGGCGCTATTTCCCAGGCTACGTGCTGATGAAAGCCCAGTTGACGGACGACATCTACCATCTGGTTAAGGATACGCCGAAGGTTTCCGGCTTTCTGGGCGCAGAAGGCGGCAAGAAGCCGCTTCCCGTCCGCCAGCGCGAAGTTGACCGTATTCTTGGAAAGTCGACCGACGTGTCGGCGGAGCGTCCGCGTCCGCGGATCAGCTTCGAGATCGGCGAACAGGTTCAGGTCAACGATGGCCCGTTCCAGGGCTTCGAGGGCGCCGTCGAGGAAATCGACGAAGCCCAAGGCCGCCTGAAGGTGACCGTGTCGATCTTCGGCCGGGGAACGCCGGTTGATCTCGAATTTGATCAGGTCGTGAAGGTCTGAAATTCGTATACCCGGCCCCGGCCCGGCCTTGAATCGCTCGGGCCGCGCTTGTATGCCGAAATCTGATTGCCGCCTTAGCTCAGTTGGTTAGAGCGCTGGTTTGTGGAACCAGAGGTCCCCCGTTCAAGCCGGGGAGGCGGTACCAGCTCCCCGAATGTCCCGATCCTATCCATTTGAATCGATTCATTTGCACAGAAGCGCCCGGCAGCGATTCTCGCGAATAGTGTACCACCTAAAGTGGATATTCAGCCTTTGTGGGTCGTTCCCTTGCAAAACCTGAAAAAACCGACGGAATACGGAACCAATTTCAGTCACTGGCGTTGGTCTCTGGTCGTTTGATCTCGTTGTAAAACCGGGGTTTGACGGGCCTGCGCAACCTGTTGCAAAAGGGTCGCGGTTCGGGCACTTTTCCACGCTAAGCGGTGTTTTTCGCCTGAAATTCGCTCGCCGATTCGGGAAAAACCGACTAACAAATGACCATGCGGTTTTATCCGTATGATCCTGCGGCCGAAGACAATCCCGTCGATCGGCACACAGAAGGGGATTGAGTATGAAGAAAACTCTTATGTGCGCGACCGCCGCGGCCGCTTTTGCGTCTGCTGGCCTCACTGCACAAGCCGAAGGCTGGTACTCGCGCGCCGACCTGCAGTACACATTTGATGGCCGGGTCGATCACGACGCGGTAGCGAACGCCAATGGCAAGCTGGCTGGCGATTCGGACGCATCCGAATTGCTCGGTGGTGACATTGGTCTTGGTTACGGCTTCGCCAACGGTCTGCGCCTCGAAGGCGTCGTTGGCTATCGTGGCGGCGACCTTGACGTTTCGCCGGACATCTCGGGCGCGCTTCCGGGCACGACGGTTAATCCGGACGGCACCGCCAATGTCATGGACCTGATGATCAACGGTCTCTATGACTTCAACGCAGACGGCACGATCCGTCCCTACATCGGTGTTGGTATTGGCGGCACGCGCATCCGCGCCAAGGCGACCAACCGTGTTGTCGGCGCTTCGCCGAACCTCAGCGCAGCCAACGGTTTCACCGACACGGCGGCAGGCCTGGCCTGGCAGGGTCTGGCCGGTATCGGCTTCAAGCTGTCTGACCGCCTGACCCTCGACCTCGGCTACAAGTACTTCACGGCTGAAGAACTCGAGTTTGATGGCAAGCACGGCGGCGTCGACTATGACGTCGACTACACGGATCACACGGCGACCATCGGTCTGCGTTATGCCTTCGGCGTGACGCCGCCACCGCCGCCTCCTCCACCACCGCCTCCGCCGCCCCCACCGCCGCCACCGCCTCC
>JBGTKN010000057.1:0-3106 GCA_041744615.1 Hyphomonas sp.
ACATACCGGCCCTGGATTTCGCTGAGTGTGCAGCCGGTCGTCTGAAGGTAAGCGGCATTGGCAAACTGGAACACCAGGTGGCGGTCGATGATCATCAACGGCGTCGGCACCAGGGCGAAGGCCTGTTCGAAATCAATGCCAGGCATCGGCGCCCGATCGACACGGCTCATTTCAATCGGACCCGCAGGCCTAACCTTGTCCATGCTGAAAGTTACCCCTGACCCCGCAACCTGCGGCTTCAGTTTTGAAACTAGCAAAGCCAGTGGATTGTGGAATATCCAAAATTGAAAGGCGGGAGACTTCGCGGAGTGCGCTCAATTCACCAGCAGGGCTTCGGCGCCGGCCACAGCGTCGTGTTCGGCAACCCAGTGCCCGGGCCCGACTGCGACCAGCTGAGGCTGGTACTGCTCCGCTTCCGGATCGTCGATCAGTTTCGACTTGAGAAAGCGCAAGGCCGCGCGGCTGTCCATCGGGCTGGGCAAATCACCTGACAGGCGAAGTTTCTCGCGCGCGCGTTCCCCTTTCGGGTCGGCGTTCGGCACGGCGGCAATAAGGGCCTTCGTATAGGGATGGCGGGCGTCGGTATAGATCGTGTTGCGCCCGGCCAGTTCGACGACCCGGCCAAGGTAGAGCACCATGACGCGGTGGCTGATCTGGCGAACAACGGCGAGGTCGTGGCTGATGAAGATCATCGCCAGGCCGAACTCCTTCTGGAGTTCGATCAGCAGGTCGACCACCTGGGCTTGGACGGACACGTCGAGGGCAGAGACGGCCTCGTCGCAGATCACCAGTTTCGGCTGCAGGATCATGGCCCGGGCAATGCCGACTCGCTGATTCTGGCCGCCGGAAAGCTCGTGCGGATAGCGGTTGATCAGGTTCGGATCGAGGCCGACGCGGGGCAGGATTTCGCGCACCTTCGCTTCGCGCTGCAGCTTGTTGAGTCCGGGCTCGTGCACCTGCAAAGGCTCGGCGATCGATGCGCCGATAGTCATGCGAGGGTCCAGGCTGGCAAGCGGGTCCTGGAAAACGATCTGCAGATCGTCGCGCAGGGCGTTCATTTCGCGCGCGCCGGCCTTGGTGATATCCTTACCGAGCCAGGCAATCGTTCCAGCGGTCGGCGGGATCAGTTTGAGCACGCCGCGCGCGAGCGTGGACTTGCCGCAGCCCGATTCTCCGACGACGCCGAGCGTCTCGCCGGGGCGCAGATCGAAGCTGACGCCGTTGACGGCCTTCAGCGGCTTGGTCTTGCCGAACAGGCCGCCTTGGACCTGAATCGGGAAATGGACCTGCATGTCTTCGACCTGCAGCACCGGCGCGATGTCTGGGGCAGGGGCAGGCGACAGCGCCGGACGTCCCGGCGGGTCCGGCAGATCGATGCGCGGCACAGCAGCGAGCAGCATCTTGGTGTAGGGGTGCTGCGGCGCATAGAAGATGTCGTCCACGCTGCCCTGTTCGACGATCTCGCCATAACGCATTACGATCACGCGGTCGCACATGCGGGCAACCACACCCATGTTGTGGGTGATCAGAACGATGCCGGTGCCGGTCTCACGCTTCAGCTCATCCATCAGCTCCAGCACCTGCGCCTGGACGGTGACATCAAGCGCTGTGGTCGGCTCGTCTGCGATCAGAAGTTTCGGACCGCAGAGCATGGCGATGGCGATCATCACCCGCTGGCGCATGCCGCCGGAGAGCTCATGAGGGAACTGGTCGAGCCGGCGGGCGGCTTCCGGGATGCGGACGTGTTCGAGCCAGTCGACGCAACGTTTGTTGGCCTCTTCGCCTTTGAGATTCTGGTGCAGCGCGAGGATTTCGCGCATCTGGGCGCCGACCGTCATGTGGGGCGTCAGGCTGGTCAACGGGTCCTGGAAGATCATCGACATCTCTGCGCCGCGGATCTTGCGCAGTTCCGGCTTCGGTGCGGTCAGCATGTCGGTGTCGTTGAACAGGATCTGGCCAGTGGCCGTGCCGTTCTCAGCAAGCAGGCCCATCGCGGCAAGCGCAGACTGGCTCTTGCCGGAGCCGCTTTCGCCAACGATTCCGAGGCATTCTCCGGCCGACACCTGGAAGGAAATTCCCCTGACAGCGTTCACGATGCCATCAGCGGTGTCGAAATTTACGGCGAGATCTTTCACGGTCAGGATCGTCATGCCCCACGGGTAGCGTCTTGAGGCCGCCGCGCAAGAGGGCCGGCGCAGAAAACAGGGACGCCGCGTCTCCGGTGGGGAGTGAGACGCGGCGTTTTCCGAAGGCGACGGCCGTAACGGCCGGCCGGGCTTCAGTACTTGTAGGCGAGACCCACGCCCACGACGAGCGGGTCGATGTCGACATCTGCATTTACGGTGGCGCCCAGGGCGGTCGTAAAGTCGACCGTTACGTCAGTGCTGATCCAGATTTTCTTGACATCAACATTGAGCGCGAAGCCGCCTTCCTTGCCGTCGAGGTCATAGTCGAATCCGGCCTGAAGCGCAGGTCCGAAGCTCGGGTCGTAGTCGATGCCGTCGGCGACCGGGCCTTCATCCTCGTTGAAGAAGAAGGTAGCGTTCACACCGGCGCCGACATACGGCTTGAACTTGCTGTCGTTCTGGAAGTGGTACTGCAGCGTCAGGGTCGGCGGCAGCAGCCAGACGTCGCCGAGATCGACGGTCGCATTGGTCAACGCGCCAGGTACTGTCACGTTCACGGCGCTGACATCATGCGGGGTGACCGCGAGGATCAGTTCGGCTGCGATACTGTCGGTGAAAAAATAGGTGATGTCGAATTCCGGCACATACTGGTCGCCGATATCGACAGTGCCAGCGAGGTTGGCGCCGCCCACCGAAAGCGCGGCAGCTTCGTCCGGCAGAACCGCCAGAACGCGCGCGCGCACCATCCAGGGATTGTCCTCGGCGCTGGCGGTACCAGCAAGTCCGCAGATGGCTGTACCCGTCATCAGGGCGGCAAGAAGGAGCTGTTTCATCGCTTTAGTCCTGTTATTTTGGTGAGTGATGCCTCTCGTTAAACCTCTGGAATTGTTCGGGAAATTGGCCAGCTTGCCGCGCGTCGGCGCGCCGCGCGGCACTTACGCGCGAATAGGTATTCGTCCGTATTGAGACGAAATCCGCAG
>JBGTKN010000058.1:0-2392 GCA_041744615.1 Hyphomonas sp.
CCTCGACCGTGCTGTTCCGCTCGGAAGCGCTGTACAAGCACATGCCCTTCTCGATGCGCGATTGGTCGGGCGCGCCGATGAAGACGCCGACGCTGGCGGGCACGCGGCCGGGCGGCGCGATCTCGGCGGCCTGGGCAGTGATGAACGTGCTGGGGGTTTCCGGCTACCGCGAGAAGCAGGGACTCGTGTGCGAGACGCGCGAGCGGATCGAGGCGGCCGTGAAGGCGCTCGGCTTTGAAGTGCTCGGACGGCCGCTGCTAGGGCTGGTCGCGTTCCGGCACCCGGAGGCCGACACGCTGGCGCTGTACGCCGCGATGCGGGCACGGGGCTGGTTCACGTCGTTCACCGCGGAGCCCGCGAGCCTGCACCTGATGTTGTCCCCGAAACACGCGGAAGTAGCGGAGGGGTATCTGGCGGATCTGGCAGAGGCGCTGGCGGACGTGAAGGCCGGCGTGGCGGCGGAAAAGGTTGAGGCGCGGTATTCTTAGCGGTCACACCGGCACATAGCTCAGCCGGATCACGCTTTCCCCAATCCGCTCGCTACCGGTCAGGCGAAGGGTTGGCGGGCGGGCGGCGAAGAAGGGCTTGCCGGCGCCAGCGACAACGGGGTGGAGATAGACCTGGTATTCGTCGATCAGGCGGGCGACGTTGCGTGCCAGTTCCGGCCCGGCGATCGAAATCTCGCCGGGAAGATCTTCCTTCAGGCGGCGGATAGCCAGCTCGGCGTCCTTTGAAATCAGGGTTGCATTGGGGCCGACCGACGAGAGCGTGCGCGAGACGACGTATTTCGGCTGCTGGCGCCAGACCTCGGCATACTCGCGCTCGGCAGCGTCCCATTCGGCATGGTCCTCGTCCCAGTAGCGCATGATCTCGTACATGCGGCGGCCATACACACTCGCGGTTTCGTAGGCGACCTGGTCGATGAAGTGGCGGAAGACCACGGCGTCGGGCGCGAAGGCATCGTGATCGACATAACCGTCGAGCGACATGTTGAGACCACAGACAAGTTTGGCCATTGGAAACTCCGGGGCTGGGAGCATGAGACTAGCGGGCCATGGAGTGGTGTGGAAGGGACATTGGAAGGCGCGAGACCGGCAGTGCCGGGCCCCTCCTTCGATGTCGCTGTGGATAAGCGTTGCCTGGTTTGGTTCAGTTCGCGGGCGCCGGGCAACGGCCGCCTGTGACCTGCGCCACCACAGCCGGATCGCCGTCCGTTTCGGCCGGTGTGATGCCGAGGGCGCATGCTATCATCGCGTAAACGTTGACGTTTTCGAAGCGAGCCGCGGTCGCGCCTTCTGGGAAGATCGGACCTGCGGCCAGGAAGGTGGCGGCCATTTCAGGCAAGAGATTGTCGTAGCCGTGGTTGCCAGGGATCGGGGGGCGCCAGCCGCCGACATTCGTGCTGCGCATCAGCCAGCCGGGATCGGCGACGGCGAAGAGGTCAGGGCCGCGGGCCGGGTGATCGAAATGGTAGTGAGCAGGCATCGCTCCGCGTCGGTAGACCTTGATGTGATCGCTGGCCGTGCTGAGGCCAGCATAGGCGGCTTCGAGAGCGGAGCCTTCACCGTAGATCTGCAAGAAGGGATGACCCGAGCCGCCATAGGGGCCAGTGAACTGGGTCACGACAAGCTGGCCGAGGTCAATGAACTCGCCGACATCGAGCACCTGTTCCGGCGGCGTGTAGGCCATACCGTGATCGGAGACGATGATGACCGTGGTGGTCTCTGACAGGCCGCGCGTTTCCAGACCCGCGATCAGCTGGCCGACATAGGCATCGACTTCGGTGACCGCGGTCCGGGCGGCGTCGGAGTTCGGGCCCGTATAGTGGGTCACGGTATCGACGCGGTCGAAATAGACGGCGGCGAAGCGGGGGCGCAAGGCGTCCGGCACATCATACCAGGCGAGCACTTCGTCGATGCGTTCCTGATAGGGCTTTTCGTGCTGGTAGGGCGTCCAGATGGACGGGCGTACGCCGTCGTGCGACACTTCCGAGCCGAGCCAGAACATGATGGCGGTCTTCAGGCCCTGCTTCTCGGCGGTCACCCAGATCGGCTCGCCCTGCCACCAGCGTTCCTCGGTAGGGCCGGTGGCAGACTGGAAGAATTCCTTCGCCTCGGCGTCATAGGGATAGTTGGCCACCATGCCGTGGTTCTCGGGATAGAGGCCGGTGGCAAGCGAGTAGAAGTTGACGAAGGTGACGCTGGGCATCACCGGGATCATCGCTTCGGCGCGCACACCCCTGGCGGCGAGCGCGTTCAGGTTCGGCGCGTCCCAGCCGAGCATTTCGGGGCGAAACCCGTCGAGACCGATCAGGAGCACGCGCTGCGGCGCCGATGCTTCGGCGAGGACAGGCGCTGCGGGCGGAGGCGTTTCATGCTGACAGGCGCCGAGC
>JBGTKN010000059.1:0-3612 GCA_041744615.1 Hyphomonas sp.
TGACAGTTCGGTGCCCGCAATCCACGGTGGCTGGGCCTATTACACGCGCTTCCGCGAGGGCGGCGAATACGCGATCTATGCCCGCAAGCCCGCTGCCGAAGCGTTCACCGACGGCGGCGCGGAAACCATCCTTCTCGACGGCGATGCGATGGGCAAGGATCAGGACTATTTCGCCTTCGGCGATATCGAGGCCTCGCCGGATCACAAGTCACTCGCCTATGGCACCGACACCAAGGGCAGCGAATACTACGAGATCCGTGTAAAGAATATCGAGACCGGCGAAGATACCGGCGTGCTGATCGAGAATGCTTATGGGCCGTTCGAATGGAGCGCCACCGGCAAGGCGATCTTCTGGATCAAGCGCGACGAGAATGCCCGGCCGAACGCTGTCTACCAGCGTGATCTCGCGTCCGGAACGGACACGCTGATCTACGAAGAGAAGGACCCCGGCTTCTTTGTAAATCTCGAAACGAGCGAAAGCGAAGAAGTGATCTTCATCTCCGCCGGTGGACACACGACGACTGAAGTCCACTGGTTCCCGGCCGATGAGCTGAACCCGGTGCTGCGCCTCGTGGCACCGCGCGTGACCGACAACCAGTATGGCGTGACCCACTGGGACGGCGAATTCTACATTTCCACGAATACCGACGGTGCCGTCGATTTCAAACTGGTGAAGGCGCCGATGTCATCGACCTCGCGTGACGCCTGGCAGGACCTTATCCCGCATCGCCCCGGCACGCTGCTGCTCGGCGCGGTCGCGCAGAAGGACTATCTATCGATCATGGAACGCGAAGGTGGCCTGCCGCGCATCGTCATCCACAAGCGCGGCATGACCGAAAGCCACACGATCAGCTTCGACGAAGCAGCCTTCGATCTCGATCTCGACGCCGGCTACGAGTATGACGTGCCGGTTCTGCGCTTCGACTATGCCTCGCCGACCACGCCGGATCAGGTAATCGACTACAATCTCGAAACGCGCGAGCGGGTGCTGCGCAAGACGCGCGAGATTCCCTCGGGCCACGATCCCGCCGACTATGTCGTCGAGCGGATCATGGCGCCGTCGTGGGACGGCGCAGAAGTTCCGGTCACGCTGCTACGCCACAAGGATACGCCGGAGGACGGCACTGCGCCCGTACTTCTGTATGGCTACGGCTCCTACGGCATCACCATCCCGGCCGACTTCCGCACCGGACGCCTCAGCCTCGTCGACCGCGGCTTCATCTACGCCATCGTCAACCCGCGCGGCGAGATGGCCAAGGGTTACCAATGGTATCTCGATGGCAAGCTCGACAAGAAGACCAACACGTTCAAGGACTATGTCGCGGCTGGCAATTACCTCGTCGAGAAGGGCTATACCTCGCGCGGCAAGCTGATCGGCCAGGGCGGATCGGCTGGCGGCCTGTTGATGGGGGCGGCCGCGAACATGGATCCCAAGCTGTTCGGCGGCATCATCGCGGCGGTGCCGTTCGTCGATGTGCTCAACACGATGTCGGACGAGAGCCTGCCGCTGACCCCGCCGGAATGGCCGGAATGGGGCAATCCGCTCACGGACGAAGCCGCTTATGACACGATCCTCGCCTATAGTCCGTATGACCAGGTCACCGCGCTTGACTATCCGCCGATGCTTATCACCGGCGGCGTCACCGATCCGCGCGTCACCTACTGGGAGCCCTCGAAGTGGGCCGCGAAACTGCGCCATGAAGCGCCGGACGCCGGCCCTTATTTCCTGCGGATCAACCTCGACTCGGGCCACTTCGGCGCGTCGGGCCGGTTCGAGGGGTTGAAGGAAACAGCGATCGAGTATGCCTTCGCGCTGGCGGCGGCGGGCAAGATCGACAGCGTGGACCTTTCGACGCCGGAATAGGGCCCGTGCTCTACTTCCTCGATTGCGAGTTCAACGGCTTCGGCGGCGAGTTGATCAGCCTCGCCCTGTCCGGGGAGACGCGTGAGCTCTACCTTGCGCGGCCGGAAGACGAACTGAACGCGCTCGACGCGCATGACTGGGTAGCAGAGCATGTGCTGCCTTTCCTGTCGCTGGCGGATGCGCGGCCGCGCGTGTTGCCACGCGACACGTTCGGACGGGCAATCCAGGAATTCCTCGCCGGTGACCGGGAGCCGACGATTATAGCCGACTGGCCGGAAGATCTGATGCACCTGATGCAATGTCTGATCATCGCACCGGGGCAGATGGTGAAGATACCCGACCTGTCTCTGCGCCTTATGCAGGGCTCTGCCTATCCGAGCGAGATCATCGACGCGGTCCAGCACAATGCCCTCTGGGACGCCCGGGCGCTGAGGCATGCGGTACTGGGCTGAACTGCAGGTGTTTTGGTCGGAACGAGAGGATTCGAACCTCCGACCCCTAGTCCCCCAGACTAGTGCGCTACCGGGCTGCGCTACGCTCCGACCGAACGCGCTGTATAGGCAAACCCCATCGCCGCTGCAACCGGCATGTTCCCGCTGCCTGCTTTCAATGCAAACCGCAAGAACCGGGTCGATCGGTTGCGCGCAACACGCAAGGATGCGGCTCCCGAGTTTCACAGGAGCCGCGCGTGACCTTCCGTATCCTTGCCTTGCCCAAGTCAGAATTCGAGGGCCTGTTCGCCCTATCCGATGAAGCCCTCGCAGTGCGCCGAGCGCGCCGCATTGACCCGGACGCCGTGGCGGGTCTGCCTTGCCGGGTCAGCCTTGAGGACGCGCTCGCCGGCGAAACGGTGCTACTGCTCAATTACACCCATCTTGACACCGGCACGCCCTACCGGGCCAGCCATGCCATCTGTGTGCGCGAGCATGCAGCCGAAGCCGTGCCCGCCCCTTGCGATGTACCGATCGCCATCAGGAGGAGGCTCATCTCGGCCCGCCTGTTTGACGCGCCGGGAAACATTGTCGGGAGTGACGTGATGGAGGGCACGCAGCTCGCCGGCTTCCTGACAGAAGGCTTCCGGAGCGAGGACGTCGCCTTCGCGCACATCCACTACGCCCGCAACGGATGTTTCGCGGCGAAAGCCGTGAGGGCCTGATCAGAATGCGCAGACTGGTCGCGGGCTCGCCGGGGAGACAGACTTGCGCCTACATCTGCGCCCGCAGCAGCCCAGCAAAATCAACCCGTAATAAAACACTTCGCCAAACTTGCCCCCGCCCCTCATCACCGGGCGTAGCATGAGCACAAGACGACAACCCCTCCGTCCCGGCACCATCGCCCTCCTGCAGAAGCACTCTCGAGAAAAACGGGTTTCAGCACCGTCAGACCGCGCTGACAGGACCAGACGGCAACCGCCAAAGACCAATATGGCCACAGGGATTATCTCCGCCCGCGGACGGCCAAACCGCCAAAGGAACGCGATAAAAGTGAGAAAACTGAGAAAGAAACGAGAATGAGCGATAAACAATCGCGAGAGAGCGAGACAGAATCGGAGGGCAATGGGCCTCGAAAGAGACGGAAAAAAGCCTACGCAGCCCGGCGGGCGCGGGCAGCGTCGATCCGCCCCTTGATGTCCGTCAGCTCCTGCAGCGCCTCTTCAAGACGCGTCTTGCGGTCCGGCAGCGAAAAGGCGCGGGCAACGCTGGCCTGCAGTTCCCGCGCCGGGCTCGGCACAGCCTCGAGCGCAGCGG
>JBGTKN010000060.1:0-5459 GCA_041744615.1 Hyphomonas sp.
GTCCGTGCGCGTCACCACGCCCACCTCGAACCGGTCCTCGGCGGCGCGCACCTGTTCGCCCGTCACTTCAACATTGTTCTTGCGAATCGCGACTGTCTCGCGGTCCCGCCGGACATTCACATAAGCCGTCACGACATCGAGGATCAGGTCCTGGCGCGCGGCGTCAAAGGTCCGGTCGGCCGAATCGATCCCGGCTTCGGCGCGCCGGATGCCCGCGCGGATGCGCCCACCGGTATAAATCGGCTGCACGGCCTGCAGCTGCGTCGTCGCCAGCGGGCGGTCCCCGGTTCCGAAGTTGAAGGCGGCGGTGGTGTCGACATATTCATACCCGCCGCTCGCCGACAGGTTCACTTGCGGCAGACCCGCCGACCGCGCCAGGTCTAGGTTCTCGCGGGCGATGTCGGCCCGGTAGCGCTCGATCTCCAGTTGGGGATTTGTCGCAAAGGCCGCCGCAACGGCTTCGGGAAGGGTCTCGCCGTGCATCGGCGCGCTGAACATCAGGCTCGACAGGCCCGCTCCGATCAGGAGCGTCATTCTATAGGCGCGCATTGCGTGTTTCCCTCGTCTGGCCCCGGCAATATATGGTCTGCCTGGCAAAAGGTGAACAGTGTTCACCTTGCGGCAGAGCGGCTCGGAACAGTCTGTAGGGATCAGAAGCTAAAACTAGGTTTCCGGTCGAATGCCGCAAGACGCGGCGGGCAAGCATCAAAACCTTCGCGCGCCGACAGCGTGTTGCCGGCCTTCGTGAACACCTTGCCGCGGCCCATTCCGCCCGCGTCGGCCATCACGGTAGCGAGCCGTCCGCCGTCGCGCAGTTGCGCCGCCCAGGCGTCCGGCAGCACTTCGATCATGCCTGCCACGTAGATCACGTCAAACGGCGCCTGTCCGGGAAGGCCGCCGGCCAGTGGCCCTTCCACAGGCGCGACCCGGTCAACACCGATCGCGGAGAACCGTTGCGACATCGCATCCACCAGCGCCGCCGTCTCTTCCAGTGCAATCACGGTATCGGCGAGATGGCTGATTAGCGCGGCTTCGTAGCCCGCGCCGGCGCCGATCACGAGCACCACGTCCGCCGGCTGTATCTCCGCCATCTTGATCAGCTTCGCGGTGTCGCGCGGGATCCAAAGGGCGCGGCCCGGCGAGGTGGTGATCTCCAGTTCGGAATAGGCCACGCCCTTGCGTGCATTCGGTACGAATACCTCGCGCGGTGTGCGCAGGAAGGCGCCGACAATCCGCGGATCAGTCACGTCATCCGGGCGGATCTGGCTGTCCACCATGATCTCACGGGCCTTGTCGAAATCCATGCGAGTCACTTCCGTCTGCGAGGGCGTCCTTGCCGCCATGTATCATGCCCGGACCGCCGCGCAATCTTCCGGGCGCCGCGAAAATAGCCTGCGTGGGCCGATTGTCTCGCAAGGCGAGCCTTGCTAGGGACGGCGCGTCTGACGAAGGCTCCATGGCGGAGTGGTGACGCAGCGGATTGCAAATCCGTGCACCCCGGTTCGATTCCGGGTGGAGCCTCCAGACCTTTCCTTGAAATTCAGGAACTTCGCCTGCCATCAGCGGCGCGGGGCGCGCAGCCGTAAATACCTTGTCTCGAGATTGTTGTGATCCATTAACCCGGAATTAACCATATCGGGAGACCTTGGTCATGTCTTCTTTGGAGACACCCACCATCACCCAACGCCTTTGGCGGGAGCTCACGCTCCCGCCTTTTTTCTGTGGCAGAAGGGCTATCCGGCGGGCTCCAAATATTCCGGTCAGGCGGCACTTAGGCACTTGAACCGGGTGCGCGGTCTGCTATTCCCCCCGTTCCGGCTATTCCGTGATAGCTCAGTTGGTAGAGCAGGCGACTGTTAATCGCCCGGTCGCAGGTTCGAGTCCTGCTCACGGAGCCACAGACCCTTTGTCCGGCCCGGACACATAGGTAACAGAACGTTCCGGAGAGATAGGTTACACTTTCGCCCCGAACGGGTTGTCGACAGTTTGTAGTGTCCTGGCCTCGAGATCAACGTATCAGAGGTCATATTGCATGAACGAGACGAGCCGGATGCCGTCTCAGGTCGCTCACCTTGTGTCCGACCCGACCATGCGAAGTCCCCGGGAACCCGGAACCGTTCCAGCGGTTTCGCCCGTATGCCCGACATATATGACTGCATCATAATCGGCGGCGGACATACTCGGGTTGATACCGTCTATCCCGCCCTCGGATCAAGACCGAGCATCGAACTCCTTGAGGCACTCGGTATTCCGGTGGACGAGCACATTTGTGTTCCGGCAGATCAGCATCAGGCCATCGGCCTTCAAGGTCTCTACGCCGCTGGCGACCTCGTCGCGGGCCTGAACCAAATCAGCGACGCCATGGGCCACGCCACCATCGCCGCCACCGACATGCACAATTATCTGCGCGAGCGGGACAACGAAAAAGAAGACTCCTGACGGCAGGTCCTGCCATTCTGCGTGGTAGGCAAGTCAGGAAACATGGTGCCCGGGGGCGAGGCCAGCTGCCGACGGACGCAGAAAATGCGTGTCAATCAGCGCCCAAAATTGCCCCTATCGGCGTCCAAAATTGACACCACCTGAGCTGCGTTAGCTAACCCAGGCCGGTGCAATTTTTCAAACGAGTGAAGCTGGCCTGGGTCAGCGGGCGGCGCGGCGCTCAGGGTCGGTTCTTGAACCGCCAGCTATCGTTGGCGGACAGGACAGGCAATCCTTACACGGATGCCTTGAGTTTTCTTGAATTGCGTTGGACTGCAACACCATCTATCGACATATATCCTCCGGCCACCCCGCTTCGCGGGGAAGAAGATTGATGCCGGGCTCGTTTACGCGATCTTTGAAATCGCGAGAGACCCGATATGTGCGTCGATCTTCGACACGGCGTCCTGGCTGAGCGGCAGATGACTTTTCTCATTGCGCCATGCTAACTGGAATCGTTCTACCGTGTCCGTGGCCGCGCGCCGGACGAGGGGCTCCGGCAATCCTGCTTTTGCGGACAGGTAAGCAAGCTCGTCCAGCGAAAGCTCTGCCATCTTTTTGGTCCTTGCATATTTGAGCGCCGCATACTCATCGCTGATATATACAACGGTCGATACGAAGTCATAGGCCGGGGCTAAACTGGCCGTGCGGCGGTCGCGGTAGATCAGGGACCAGTTTTTCAGGTGCATGTCGGCATTGCCGATGAGCGTATTAAATACGAGACGCCGGATGAATTCTTCCACACCCTGATTGCCTGTCTCGATAGCAAGAACCTTCGCGATCGACCGGTAGCTCGCCCGCTCATACTTGCTGGCCGGCATGATTCCGAACACCTGCGCGAAGTCTTCGATATGAATGCGCTCACCGGCGTCGGTCCTGTCGAACCGCCGGATCGCGAAGACAGGTTCATCGATGCGGTTCAGCTCGGGCGGTATGCCTTCAATCGCGTCCTGCGGCACGAGATCGATTTCGGGAACGTCGATGCCGACGAGGCCTGCCAGGCGCATCATGGCGAATTCGTTATCCGGCACGCGGGCATAGGTTGTCGAGGGCAGTTTGGCGATCCAGTCCCCGCCCGTTCCGTGGACCGGAATGGTCAGGCCGCCGCACGCCGCCTTCAGGGCCGAGAATTTCAATTGCACCCCGGCCAGGGAAAAGCGCAGCGCCCTGAAACTTGCCGGACGGTCTGAGGCATTGTCTGCCAGGTCAACGTCTTCAAGCCAGCTCAGTCCGTCCGGCGAGACCACATCCATGGCGCCGGGCAGATCCTGGCCCAGCGCCCAGAGGAGGTGGAACTCACGGACCGCTTTGACGCCCGCGCGCCTTGCCAGGTAGTCACGCAGCGGACCTTCCGGCAGGAGGTTCGAGAAGAAGGGCGCGAGGCTCGTCTGGGTCGGCCTGAGTTGTTCAATCAGCCCGCCGGCCTGATCCTTGAAGGACAGGCTCAGGGCCGGCCGGGAAGGATCTGCGATATAGTCCTCGGTGAACGAGAAGATCGACCGGTCGCCGGGCTGGAGGGTCAGCTTGCCGATAACATTGCCGTAAAGGCGCACATCGAGAACACGGACCTCATTCATCGTCGTCGTCCAGTGTATAGGCGGGCTGCTGTCCCGCCGCGTCCGGGGCGCCGTGTGCTTTCAGGTTGCGCAGACGGATCAGGGTCTCGAGCCGCGGCCGCAGTTCGTCCAGGGCCTCTGGCTTTGCATCGCTCAGTCTGGCGCTCGCCTCTTCAAGCAAGGCGAGTTCCGCTTCCGTGAGGCGCGCCATGTTCAGGACGGCAAGGGCGTTAATCGCCTGTTTCAGCTGGCGATCGTCCGGATGCGCGCGCTGCAGGTTCTGCAGATTTTCCCCGATACGCCGGTTGAGACGGGATTTGTGCCTGGGATCCGCGTCGCTGGCGCGCTCCTTCAGGATGGCCTCAATGGCCGGCCGGTGGCGCCGGTCGGCCAGGACCAGTTCAAGCCCGAGCGTGCGTGTCAGGTCCACAAGGCTCGACAGCCTGAGGTCGATGTCCCCTGACTCGATCTTCGAGATCCGCGCCTGATCTGTCCCGGCAGCGTCTGCGAGCTCGCGCTGGCTCAGTCCTTGACGTTCGCGGGCAGCCTTGAGCGCGGTGCCCATTTCTTCCAATGCGTAGCGCATGATGGCTTCCCGATCATAATTATTCAGTTTGATGTATGATAGAACATTTAACAGGTCATGACCAAGGCAAATAGCATGCAGAATAAGTCATAAAAATGAAAATATATGACTAAAAGCGCATATATCCATCTGCCTCACGCCATGGCCGTCCGGACAGAAGGCCCGTGGCAAGATCGTATCCGGCGAAGTGAGTGTCAGCATTTCTGCAGAGCGCAATGCAGGATTGACGCGGGCGAGGAGTGAGCAGGTCACGCCGTCCTAAGTCCTTGTTTCTATGGATGCTGGTGGAGGCCGGCGGACGCCGCTGGAAGCCAGAATGGTGCCCGGGGGCGGAATCGAACCACCGACACGCGGATTTTCAATCCGCTGACATATGAAAGTAGTTCTCGCAGCGCTCACTGTTAAAGAAATTTTTCGAGTTATAGTTCCCCGTAATAACAGGGGTTTACCATAGTTTCTTGCATTCCGCGGCCGGTTCACGTCAATAAAATCACGGCAAAAAACTGCAACATGCTTGGAGCTTTGCAGGACCAATGTTAGACCAAACTAATGTTTTTGGATCCCGTTTTCGATTTATCTGACGCAGAAGAGGGGACTTATGTCTTCGGGTTAAGAGTACAGACTAAGGGCCGCAAGCCTCGTTGGTACGTCCGGTTCCGTGTTCCTATTGCTGAGCGCCAAAACCGCCGCCAGCCCTACAGATATCGCGCCTTGAAAGCTGATTCACAGAAAGCGGCGAGGTTGGAGGCCGTTCGCATCCGCGAAGATGTGATGTATGGCTGGGAAGCTCTTCCATCCACTTCTCCAGGATTTGAAGCGACAGTTTTGATTTGGCTTGG
>JBGTKN010000061.1:0-2138 GCA_041744615.1 Hyphomonas sp.
TCGCCCGGCCTCGCGCATAGGCCCGCGCTTGCATATCGGCGAGGTCAGCGCGCTGGTCGAGCAACTGGTTGACGCCGCCGGTGACCGCAGCCGGCGAGCCGGGTTCGATCAGCACGCCGGCGCCGTCCGCGAGCAACTCCCTGGCGTGCACGTAGGGTGTCGAGACGACCGCTTTTCCAAGCGCCACGGCATAGCTCAGCGTGCCGGACGTCGACTGCTGCAGGTTCGGATAGGGCGTAAGGTAGATGTCGCAAGCCTCGAGCTGGTCCAGCAGGTCGGGCAGGTCGAGGAACCTGTTGTCCCACTGGATATGGTCCTCAACGTTGAGACGTGTGGCCAGCGCCATCAGCCGTTCGCGGTACGCTTCCCCTTCGCGCGCCACAAGGTTGGGATGCGTCGCCCCGACGATGCGGTAGACGACATCAGGATTCTCGCGCACAATACCGGGCAGGGCTTCGATGGCATGTTCCAGTCCCTTGCCGGGGCCGAGCAGGCCGAAGGTCATCAGCACGGTCCGCCCCTCGAGGCCGAGGCGCTGCTTGAACGCAGCCTGACGGCCAAAAGGCCGGTCCGGCGCGCCGTGCTCGATCACGTCGACGACCGACATACGTGCGCCATAGACACGAGCGAGAACCTCGCGTGCATGCTTCGACATCACCATGATCCGTGTCGCCCGCGCGATCAGGTGAAGCAGGATGCGCCTTTGCACGGGCGACGGTTCGGCCAGTACGGTGTGGAAGGTAAAGATTAGCGGCGCTGCGATCTGGTCGGCAAAATCGCAGACCATTTCGCCGCAATCGCCGCCGAAAATGCCGAACTCGTGCTGAATCCAGACGGCGTCCACGCCGCTCTCGTTTAGTTGCGCGGCTGCGGCAGAATACGAAGCCGGGTCATCCGCGCGGATCACGG
Organism: Hyphomonas sp.; assembly: GCA_041744615.1. Classification (GTDB taxonomy): domain Bacteria; phylum Pseudomonadota; class Alphaproteobacteria; order Caulobacterales; family Hyphomonadaceae; genus Hyphomonas. The sequence continues at coordinate 910 of JBGTKN010000061.1, forward strand.
CGTTGACATCCGCATAGCGCATCGACTGTACGGGATTGTCGATCACATAGACATCGAGCGCGAGCCCCGGCTGAAACGCTTTCAGGGTCTCGGCAATGTCTGTCGTGAAGGTCGCGATGCCACACCGGCGCGGCGCATACCCCCCCACCAGAGCGAGTCGCCGTGGGGCAGCCCGGACCTGCGGCGCTGCGAGGGCTGCGGCGGCCGGGCTGGCAGAGACATGTTTGAGCAGCGCCAGGTTCGGCCGCACGGGAAACGATGTAGCTGGCATGGCGCACACTTTCTGATGGGTGATTACCGAGAACGGTTCACCCACGCGAATGTTCCGGCCCCGACTGCCGTATGAGGGGATTTTAACGAATTGCCTCAAGACAGGCACGCCACCGTTCTCGCGACCCGTCGGCGTCCAAAGTCTGCGCAGCGCCGAAATCAAAAACGCCCGGCTGCGAAAGACGCAAGCCGGGCGTTCTGTCGTCTGCGTTGGGCCAGACCTAGAGCACGCGGTCTTTCAGGTCTTTCGACGGACGGAAGGCAACCTTCTTGGAAGCTTTGATCTTGATGGCTTCGCCGGTGGCCGGGTTGCGGCCCTTGCGAGCCGGGCGGGCGCGAACCTGCAGGATGCCGAGGCCGGAAATGCGCAGCTTCTTACCTTTTTTCAGGTAGCCACCCATCCGGTCAATGAAATCGCTGACGACCGTTTCGGCCTGCTTTTTGGGCATCTGGTGGGCTTCGGACAGTTCTGCAGCGAGGTGCTTGATTGTCATCACGTCCGGCTGGGCTTTTTTCACAGCGGCTTTCGGCGCGGCTTTCGCGGCGACCTTCTTCACCGGGGCTTTCGCCTTTGCGGTGGCTTTCTTGGCCGGCGCTTTGGCCGCCGGAGCCTTCGTTGCAGTTTTCGGTTTAACGGCCATATCAGTTTCCTTTGTCTGGCGGGGAGTGCAAAAAAGCAGCGTAAAACGGGCGTTTCTGACTGCTGTAACAACATTCCTACAAGTGAATCGTTGCAGTGCGAGTCGGGATATCGTCGCTTTGTGCATTGTGCAAGCACGTGACTGGAGCGGGTGAGGGGAATCGAACCCCCGTCGTCAGCTTGGGAAGCTGCTGCTCTACCATTGAGCTACACCCGCACTGCAGGCGTTCTGGGGCAAGCCGCGTGTCCGCGCAAGTGCCGGCAATACAGACTGGCGCCGGGCCTTTTGCGGGTGTAAACGCCGCGACATGAACAGCTT
>JBGTKN010000062.1:0-7345 GCA_041744615.1 Hyphomonas sp.
TCGGGGTGATGGTGGAGACGACGACGCGCCAGGCGCCGTCCCGGCCTTGCAGTTCGGCGAGGATGCCGCGCCGGGCGTTCTGGGGCGTAGCTTCGGGCGAAATGTCGGACCAGGTGCTGAAAGCGCTGTAGCCGGCGGCCGTCGCCGTGACGGTGGGCACAAGGGCGCCGCGGTTGCGGTCGCCGAAGGCCTCTGCCCAGGCATATTGGTTGCCGGAGGAGGTGACCGGCACCATCAGCGCCAGCGGCGCCTGCGCGTCCAGATAAGGAACTTCAAGGGAATCGAGGTGTGCGCGTACCGTCTGCGGGTTCAGAACCACGGCCAGCTTGCCCCGGTAGCGGCCGGCGCCGGCGGTTTCTTCCTCGACATCCACAGCGGCCGTGAAGCGGGCGGCGAGCGAACCGTCCACGGAAATGCCGCCTGCAACGGCGCGGTCGGAGGCGAGCGTGACTTTGTTGATCAATTGCCGGGCCGCAGAAATGCGCGCGGCGGCCATTGCCTTCTCCCGCGCTTCGATCAGGCTAGGCGCCGTCTCGTCGACGGAGATGCCGCGGATCGTGTAGACGTCCTTCGTGTCGGCATAGACGTATCCGGCCCCGACAAGGGACAAGAGCATGGCGGCCAGAACCAGTCGAATCATGGAAGGCGAACTCCTTAGCTGAGGCTCTTCTATCAGGCGCATTGTGAACCGGAAACCGAGCGCTGCACCTGACAAGGCCGATGAGTCGCAATTATGGCCGCCGCTGCGCCGGGAGAGGCCGGATCAACGGCTTAGCCGGAGTTTCAGCTTCCATTCATGTTAAGGTTGGGACACTATTTCTGCTGGAACGGATGGATTGCTTAAGGATGGACAGATGGGCGGCATCGACGACTATAACGACCGCGTCCGGAAGCAGAACATGGGCATGCCCGTGACGCCACCCACCACGGCGGTTCAGGTCTCGATCGACTTGGCGGCGGATGCCGACCGGCGCGCGCGCCAGGCGCAAATATCTGGCCCGGCAAGCCCGTCAAGCGGATCGCAAGATCATGGCTTCGGCGAGTTGCTCTTCGCCCTCGGGCTCAGTCTCGCGCTGGCCGTTCTCGGCCTGGTGTCGGTTGCCTATATCCTTCCGAAAGACTTTGCTTTCATCGGCCAGTTCGCAGCGATGGCGGGCTTCATCTTTGCGGCCTTTGCTCTTTTCTACCTGCTCAAGAAAGCCGCCGGATCGGCGCTCGAAGCCCTTCTGGGCGGCATCAGCACGCTGTTGAGGCGGCGGCGCTAGGGGCCGGGCTCGCGGATTCGCGCCAGCCTTCATATCCTTCACTGGAACTCGGCGGTCTCGCATGCTACCGCGCCGGTTCGGGCAACCCTCGGGGCGATTCCAGATGAGCGCAACTTCGAAACCGCCCCTTTCCTACCGCGATGCGGGGGTCGACATAGAGGCAGGTGAACGGCTGGTAGATGCCATTTCGCCGATGGCCAGGGCGACCGCGCGTGCCGGCGTGATGGGCGGGCTTGGCGGTTTTGGCGCGCTGTTTGACCTGAAGGCGGCCGGCTACACCGATCCGGTGCTGGTGTCAGGCACTGACGGGGTCGGCACCAAGCTGATGCTGGCCTTCGAGACGGGCATCCACAACACGGTCGGGATCGATCTCGTAGCGATGTGCGCCAATGACGTGCTGGCGCAAGGTGCAGAGCCGCTGTTTTTCTTGGATTATTTCGCGACCGGCAAGCTGGAAGGCGGGATCGCCGAGGCGGTGATCGCCGGCATCGCCGAAGGGTGCCGACTGTCCGGCTGCGCGCTGGTTGGCGGCGAGACGGCCGAGATGCCAGGCATGTATCCGCCGGGACATTACGATCTGGCAGGTTTCGTGGTGGGCGCCGTGGACCGCGACAAGGTTCTGCCGCGCATGGGCGACATGGCGAAGGGCGACATGCTGATCGGCATTGCCTCCTCCGGCCCGCATTCCAACGGCTATTCGCTGGTCCGCCGCATCGTGGCGCGTGAGGGCCTGTTCTATGGTGGCCCCTCGCCCTTCTCGAACGCGCAGACGCTGGGCGAGGCCTTGCTGACGCCGACCCGCCTTTATGCACAGCTGGTTCTGCCACTGATCCGCTCCGGCCTCGTAAAGGGCCTCGCCCACATCACCGGCGGCGGAATTACCGAGAATACGCCGCGCATGTGCCCGGAAAGCCTCTTGCCGAGGATCGACCGGGCAAGCTGGACCCCGCCCCCGGTGTTCCAGTGGCTGCAGCAGGCTGGTGGTGTCGAGACCGACGAGATGCACCGAACCTTCAACATGGGGATCGGAATGGTACTGGCGGTCAGTCCGGCGGATGCAGACCGCGTGATCGCTGATCTGAAAGCCGCCGGTGAAGACCCGCGCGTGGTGGGCGAGCTCGCCTCCGCATGACGCGGCTGAAGCTTGCGATCCTGATTTCAGGCCGCGGCTCGAACATGGAATCGCTGCTGCACGCCGCCGCCGCGGACCCGGAGTTTCCAGCGGAGCCCGTTCTGGTCCTCTCGAACAAACCGGACGCACACGGACTGAAAATTGCCGAGGCGATGGGCGTGGCGGCTGTCGCGATTGACCACCGCACCTTCGGTAAGGACCGCGAAGCGTTCGAATTCCACGTCGATGCCAAGCTGCGTGGCGCCGGAGTCGAGGTGATCGCGCTGGCCGGTTTCATGCGAGTGTTGACGCCGTTCTTCGTAAACCGCTGGGAAGGCAGGATGATCAACATCCACCCGTCCCTGCTGCCGAAATACAAGGGTCTTGATACCCACCAGCGCGCAATTGATGCGGGTGATAGCGAAGCTGGTTGCACGGTGCACTGGGTCAGCGCGGGTGTCGACGAAGGCGAGATCATCGCGCAGGCCGGCGTGCCGATCCTGCCGGGCGATACCGCGGACACGCTGGCAGCGCGCACCTTGCCGGCCGAGCACAAACTCTATCCCGAGGCGCTAAAGATCGCCTGCAAGAAGATAACGGAGAAACTGGCCCATGGGTGAAATGCAACAGATCGTGCTGATGCAGTATTGTGTCGGCGAGCCGCGGCTTTCGGATTTCAAGCTTGAAACCGTTCCACTGCCCGAGCCGAAGGACGGACAGTTCCGTGTACGGCATGTCTGGTGTTCGGTGGATCCCGGCACACGCTCGCGCCTTTCCGGAGGAGATTCGTACGCAGCGGCCCTCCCCCTCGGCAAACCGATCGACGGGTTCAGCGTCGGCGTGATCGACGCGTCGAACAATCCGGACTGGCCGGTGGGCACGAAAGTGTTCTGTGCGGGCGGCTGGAAAACGCATTCGCTGCAATCGGGAAAAGGCTTTATCGGCAAGGTGATGGACGTGCCCGACGTGCCGCTGTCCGCCTGGATCGGGGTGCTGGGCGTACCTGGCCTAACAGCCTGGTTCGGCACGAAAGATGTGGCGCGGTTCAAGGAAGGTGACGCCGTGCTGGTTACCTCCGCAGCGGGCCCCGTCGGGGCGACGGCGGGGCAGTTGGCGAAGGCGTGGGGCGCCTCGAAGGTGGTCGGCGTCGCAGGCTTGCAGGCGAAGTGCGACTGGCTGGTCAACGAGGCGGGCTTTGACGCCGCGATCAATTACAAGACTTCCGCCGATCTCACCGGCGCCATCGCGGCCGGGTTCCCCAAGGGGGTGGACGTACTGTTCGACAATGTCGGCAACGCGATGGTTAACCGGGTGCTGCCGCTGATGGCGCTCAACGGGCGTATCTGCATTTCGGGCCAGGTCGCTGATTATAATCTGACCCCGGAGCAAACGCCGGGCATCATCAATACGAAGCCTTTCATCACCCATCGTGTGAACATGCAGGGCCTCGTGGTGTTCGACTTTGCGCGCGGATTTCCGGAGGCGCTCGCCACGATGGCGAAGATGATCGCGAGCGGACAGTTGAAGACGCAGGAAGAGCGGTTCGACGGGATTGCTGCTATGCCTGAGGCGTTCTGCGGACTGTTCCGGGGGGAGAATGCCGGGCGGCGCGTTGTGCGGGTGGGCGCGGAATAAGCGGCGGCGGCGAGCTTGGCTGAGTCGTTTCGGGGTTTGTGTAATTTGGCCAAGACCCTCACCTCCCACCGCTTCACGGTGGGTTACCTCCTCTCCCGTAGACACGCCAAAGGCTTAGCGGCTTTTGACCGGGATCTTTCTTGAGAGATCATGCTTGGAGTATACTTCCGTAGACGGAGGTGTATCGGAAGGAATGCGGAAGTATTTTACAGCCGCTTGATCGGGATGAGCTGTGTTTTTCGGGCGGGGTGGCTTTTGTAGACGCAAGCCTGGGTGCCGCCCTCGACGACCCGCGCCAAACGGATTTATCCGCATGCGATCGATGCACACGGCATGTCGGAAATTTTCTGAATCATTTTGATTTTTTATCGCGCAGTCGCGATCTGCTATTGCATGGCCTCGCCGCCGGCGCGCAGGTCTCGGCCGACGTTTTGCAAGAGGGCGTTGGCGAACTTGGCGTCTGATTCGTCGAAGAAGTCGTGCGCCAGGGAGACGTATTCGTCGAGGATGACGGCGTCAGACAGTTCCGGGTGAGCGATGAATTCGGCCGCGGCGGCGCGCATCAGGGCGCGCATGGTGGTGTCGAGGCGGGTGAGCTTCCAGCCTTCGGCGAGGCGGGCGAGGATGGCGTTGTCGATGCGGGCCTGGTGGTCGACCACGGCATTGACGATCGACTTGAAGAGGTCGGGATCGGCGTCTTCGATGGGCGTGCCGTCCGGACCGAGGCCGAGACGGTCTTCCATGAACTCGCGCAAGGTGGCGCGGGCAGACTTGCCGGTTTGGTCCATTTCGTAGAGCGCCTGCACAGCGGCTAGACGCGCCCCGGCCCTGCGGGCTCGGGTGACGTCAAACGGGAGTTTCTGTCCGCTCAACGGATCAGTTCCTTGCGAAACTTGATCATCGCGAGGCAGGCCTTCGCGGCTTCAGCGCCCTTGTTCTTCTGCTTGCGGCTGGCGCGGGCGATAGCCTGGGCCTCGTTCTCTACGGTCAGGATGCCGTAACCGATGGCCTGGCGGCGCTGGACGATGAGGTCCATCAGGCCGCGCGCGCTCTCGCCGCAGACATAGTCATAGTGCGAGGTTTCGCCCCGGATGACGCAGCCCAGAGCGACGGCGCCGTCGAACCGGCCGGAATCGGCCGACATTGCGATGACGCCGGGAATTTCGAAAGCGCCCGGCACTTCCATGACCGTGACTTTCACGCCGGCTGCTTCGAGCACTTCCATGGCGCCCGCTTCCAGCTCGTCACTGATGTGTTTGTAATAGCGCGAAATCGCGACAAGGACGCGGTCGGCCATCAGGTATTCTCCTCGTTCAGGCGGCGCCAGCCCTCTATGGTCAGGCCGTATCCGTCAAGACCCGCAAGGCGGGTCGGCTGCGTATCAGACAGGTAAATCATTCGCCGGACGCCCAGTTCGCGCAGGATCTGTGCCCCGATGCCGTATTCCCGGATCGGGGCGGAGGGGTCACGCGGGGTGGCCGATTTCAGGCCAAGGCGTTCGGCCATGGCGTTCGGATGCATCATGCTGACGAAGACGATGACGCCCGGCTCCTGCGCTTCGGCGATCCGTTGCATGGCTTTTCCGACGAGGTTCTCGCGCGGACCTTTTTCCCCAAGGATATCGGCCAATACATCGGTGCGGTGGACGCGGACGATGGTTGTGGAGTCCGGGCGGATGTCGCCGTGGACGATGGCGATGTGCTCGGAGCCGTCCAGCGTGTTGCGGAAACAGACGGTTCGGAAGCCTTCTCCGTAGGCGGAGTTCAGTGGGGCTTCGACGCGGCGTTCCAGGAAGCGGTCGTTCTGGCGGCGCCAGGCGATCAGGTCGGCGATCGTGCCGATCTTGAGATTGTGCAGCTGGGCGAAGGCAACAAGTTCTGGCAGGCGCGCCATGGTGCCGTCATCGTTCATGATTTCGCAGATCACGCCGGCGGGAAACAGGCCGGCCATGCGGGAGATGTCGACAGCGGCTTCAGTATGGCCGGCGCGGACGAGCGTGCCGCCTTCCTTGGCAATCAGCGGGAAGACGTGGCCTGGGGTGACGATGTCGGCATAGTCCTTGGTCGGATCAATCGCGACGGCGATGGTGCGCGAACGGTCATGTGCGGAGATGCCGGTGGTGACGCCTTCCCGAGCCTCGATCGAAACGGTGAAGGCTGTCTGCATGCTCTCGCGATTGTTGCGGGTCATCATATCGAGCTGCAGGGCGTGGGCGCGTTCCTGGGTCATCGCGAGGCAGATCAGGCCGCGACCGTGCTTGGCCATGAAGTTGACGGCCTCTGGGGTTGCGAATGTCGCGGGGATGACGAGGTCGCCCTCGTTCTCGCGGTCTTCGGCATCGACGAGAATGAACATTTTGCCGTTGCGGGCGTCCTCGATGATTTCCTCGATGGACGAGATGGCGGCGTGGAATTCGTTGCTCATGGCGCGTTACTTTCCTTCCGGCGCGTCGGCGCCGATCATGCGCGCGACATAGCGGGAAAGCATATCGATTTCGAGATTGACCTTGTCACCGGCCTTCAGTGCACTGAGGGTCGTCACCTCCCAGGTGTGCGGTATGATTGCGACCTGGAAGTCTCCGTTCGGGAGGGCGGCGGCGACGGTGAGGGAGACGCCGTCGATGGCGGCAGAGCCTTTGGTGGCGAAGTAGCGCGCGATGGCGGCGGGCGGGCGGATAGTGACGCGGAAGCTCTGGCCCTCGGGTTCGACCGAGACGATCTCGCCGACGCCGTCGACATGGCCAAAGACGAAGTGGCCGCCGAGTTCGTCACCGAGCTTCAGGCTTTGTTCGAGATTAACGCGGGCGCCCTCCTTCCAGCTGCCGAGAACGGTCTTGGAGAGGGTTTCGGGGACGGCCTCGACGGCGAACCAGGCGCCCCGGGCCGCTTCGCCCTTGTCTACGACTGTGAGGCAGACGCCAGAGTGAAGGATCGAGGCGCCCATGGCGACGCCGGCGAGCGGGTAACCGCTCTCGACCTCGAAACGGGTCAGGCCGTTGCGATGCTGCGCGCGGCGGATGGTGCCGACATCGGTGACGAGACCTGTGAACATTCTGGATCCTGCCGGGCTATTGCTCAGATCGAACATAAGTATCGAGGACGTCGTCTCCAATCCGTTCCGTCGCGACAGGACGCCAACGGGTCGCAGACTTGAGATTGTCCAGGCCGAGGTCGCCGAGGGCGGAGAGCCCTTCCCCGCCGATCAGGATGGGGGCGCGGAACCAGGCGAGTTCGTGGACGGCGCCTTCGCGCACGAAGCTCGCCGCAAGATGGCTGCCGCCTTCGAGGAGGATCGTGCGGATGCCTTCGGCTTCGGCGCGGCGGAGGAATTCGCC
>JBGTKN010000063.1:0-1530 GCA_041744615.1 Hyphomonas sp.
CGGGGTTCAGCGCGACGCCAGGCCGCATGCCGGCGGCGCGGATCGCCTGCAGCGTGCGGTGCAGGTGCGGGCCGGCTTCCGGATGTACGGTGAGGATATCAGCGCCGGCCTTGGCGAAGGCGGCGATGAAAGGATCCACAGGCGCGATCATCAGGTGCACATCAAAAGGCTTCTTGGTGTGCGGGCGCAGCTTCTCGATGATGGGCGGGCCGAAGGTCAGGTTCGGGACGAAATGACCGTCCATCACATCGACGTGGATCATGTCGGCCCCGGCGGCATCGATGGCGCGGATTTCCTCGCCAAGCTTGGCGAAGTCAGCGGACAGGATGGAGGGGGAAATCAGGACCGGAGACATGGGCCCATCCCTAAAAGGGAACAGCCGGCCGCACAAGGCAGCCGGCTGTCCGTTTCTGTTGGGCAGGGCCGGATTTACCGGGGGATCAGCTTCCAGCCATCCGCGCCGGCGATGGCGCTGACCGGGGTGCCCGGCTGGATGTAGAGGTCTGCGCCCTGGATGATCTCTTTCACTTCGCCATTGTCGAAGCGAACGATGTAGGCGTAACCGCGTTGGGTGCCGACAGCCTTGCCGGCTGCGTTACCGGCAACGCCGCCGATGACCGCGCCGCCGATGGCGCCGGCCGTCTGGGCCTTATCGCCGCCGCCGAGTTCAGAGCCTGCGAGGCCGCCAAGCACGGCGCCGGTGGCAGTCCCGATCAGCGAACGGTCAGGCCTGATGGTGACTTCGCGAGCCGAGGTGACGACGCCGGTGTAAACGGTTGAGGCCTGACCCATCGAGCGGGTGCTCGCCGTGCCGGTGCCGTAAGAATTCGCACAGCCGGAAACGGCCAGTGTGAGGGCAGCCAGCGCGCCTGCAATCGCTTTACGCGTGGCCGATTGAGCAGAAAGCTGCATCATCATTCGAAGTTTCCTTTCGCATTGCATACCTGCGATGGCGCCATATAGCCGCTTACCGCCTGAATAGGACATGAATTTTCGTTTGGAATTGCGTTCACTTTGAGGCTTTGGCCAGCCGGGCGATAAAGAAGGCATCACAGTCGCGCGAGGGGCCGGGCAGGGTGAGCACATCGCCCTCGGGAGTGACGCAATCCTCGAAACCAGGGCATTCGGCGGCGGAAATCGGGAGGCGGACCAGCGTACCGCTGGTTACCGCCGCGTTGACCACATCCGCGCCTTCGGCAGCGATCGGCGAGCAGACGCAATAGATCAGCGTGCCGCCCGGGGCGACTAAACGGGTGGCGGCCGCAAGCAGCCGGGCCTGCACGGCGGGGAAGCGCGCAACATCCGCCTCTGTCTTGATCCAGGCGCCTTCGGGATGGCGGCGCAGCGTGCCGAGCGCGGAGCAGGGAGCGTCGAGCAGGATTTTGTCGAACGGAGCCTCCGGCGTCCAGGTCTCGCCATCGGCGACGATAACTTCGGCTCTGAGGCCGGTGCGGGCGAGGTTTTCGTGCAGCCGGCCGAGCCGAGGGGCGGACCGGTCAAGCGCGGTGATGGCCGCACCGGTTGCGGCGA
>JBGTKN010000064.1:0-2873 GCA_041744615.1 Hyphomonas sp.
CGTCTTGACGACCTCGCCCGCGCGCTGTCCGCGCCGCAGAAGCGCGGCCTGTTCAGCAAGCCGACGGAACCGGTTCGCGGCGTCTACCTCTGGGGCGGCGTCGGACGCGGCAAGTCGATGTTGATGGACATGTTCTTCGCCGAAGCGAAAACCTCTCCGAAGCGGCGCGTACACTTCCATGAATTCATGGCCGAGGTGCACGAGCGTCTCGATGTCTGGCGCAAGATGAGCGAGGCCGACCGCAAACGCTCGCCCTGGCGCGTCAAGGACGCGGGCGACGATCCGATTGCGCCGGTGGCGAAACAGGTTGCCACAGAGGCGCGTCTTCTCTGCTTCGATGAATTCCAGGTGACGCAGATTGCCGATGCGATGATCCTCGCGCGCCTGTTTGATGCGGTGTTCGCCCACGGCGTGACGGTGGTCGCCACTTCCAACCGCCAGCCGGATGATCTGTACAAGGACGGCATCAACCGCGCACTGTTCCTGCCCTTTATCCAGCGGCTGAAGGAACGCTGCGACGTGGTCGAACTGGCGTCGGCGCGCGACTACAGGCTGGACCGGCTGGTCGAGGCGCCGGTCTGGTATGCGCCGCTCGGCCAGGGCAGCACGTCCGCCCTGGACATGGCCTGGGACCGACTGACCCTGGGCGCGGAGCCGCAACACTGCGTGCTGACCGTCAAGGGCCGCAAGCTTGAGGTCGCCCGCGAAGCCGCCGGGGTCGCCCGCTTCACCTTCGAGGAACTGTGCGCCCGCCCGCTCGGCTCCATCGACTATCTGACCATCGCCGCCACGTTCCATACGGTGATCCTTGAAGGCATCCCCCTGCTCACCCCGGACCGACGCAACGAGGCGGCCCGCTTTGTCAGCCTGATCGACGCTCTCTACGAGGCCCGCGTAAAATTCGTTGCCAGCGCCGCCGCCGAGCCCGACCGGCTCTATACCGACGGTGACGGCGCCTTCGAATTCCAGCGCACAGCCAGCCGCCTTTTCGAGATGCGATCGGCTTCCTACATGGCGGAGGAGAGGCGCAGCCTCCCCGAAACGTGACCCGGCCGTCAAAAAAGCGGCGCCGGAACCTCTTCCATACCCTCGCCCCAATTCCCATTTATGTTCGGACGCAATGACTGTATTGCGCCTCTCCGGCGGCGACGCTGCTGACATTCAGGGCTAAGGTGCCGGGGAAGTTCCAGAAGAAGAGGTGGGCCGCCGGTTTCGGGACCCGCCCTCACCAGGAGGACGAAACATGGCGAACACGCCGACCAAAGCGGGCTCCGTTGCCCTTAGTCCGGAACAGGGACTTAGCCGCTATCTCAGCGAGATCCGCAAGTTTCCGATGCTCGAGAAAAACGAGGAATTCATGCTCGCCCGCCAGTGGCGCGATCATGAAGACACCGAAGCTGCCGAGCGCATGGTCACCTCGCACCTGCGCCTCGTGGCGAAGATCGCCATGGGCTATCGCGGCTACGGCCTGCCGATGGCCGAAGTGATCTCCGAGGGCAACGTAGGCCTGATGCAGGCCGTCAAGAAATTCGACCCGGAAAAGGGCTTCCGCCTCGCCACTTACGCGATGTGGTGGATTCGCGCGGCGATCCAGGAATACATCCTGCGCAGCTGGAGCCTCGTGAAGCTCGGGACTACGGCCGCGCAGAAGAAGCTGTTCTTCAACCTGCGCCGCCTGAAAGGTGAGATGAAGGCCCTCGACGAAGGCGACCTTCGCCCCGAACAGGCGCAGCTGATCGCCGAGAAGCTGAACGTCACCGAGGCCGAAGTCTATTCGATGAACGGGCGCATGTCCGGCTCTGACGCGTCACTTAACGTGCCGATGGGTACGGACGGTGACATGGAATGGCAGGACTGGCTGGCCGATGACGAGCCCGGCCAGGCCGAGACCTTTGCCAACCGCCAGGAACTCGACAGCCGCATGGAACTGCTGACCCGCTCGATGGAAGACCTCTCTGAGCGCGAACGCCACATCCTGACCGAGCGCCGCCTTATCGATGAGCCGAAGACGCTGGAAGAACTCTCCGACCAGTACGGCGTCAGCCGCGAACGTATCCGCCAGATTGAAGTCCGCGCCTTCGAGAAGCTGCAGAAGACTATGAAACGTCTCGCGAAGGAACAGGGCCTGCCGGTTGGCGATTGACGGAACCTCGGCCAGTCTCCGGCGTTGACCACCGTCAACACAGGAAGACTGGCCATGCCCGTCCGCAAACTCACATTCTTCGTCGCCGCCATCATCGGATCGGGCCTCGCAGCACAGGCTGACCCGCCCCACCGAAGCCACGAATTGCCCCCAGGCCTCGCAAAGCAGGGCAAGGTCCCGCCCGGCCATGCCAAGAAACTCTGGGGTAAGGGTGAGTACCTGCCGGCCGAATACCGCACCGTCTATCTCGAAGACTGGGAACGCTATGATTTGCGCCCCGCCCCTCGCGGGTATCGCTGGGTCCTAGTCGAGGATGATGTCTATCTCACCGATGTTGCGACAGGTTTGATCACTGACGTGATCATTGACCTTCTGGTCAATTGATCCGCGCATTGAAGCCGATCCTCGAAACGGGCATGGGAATCTCATGCCCGTTTTTCATGTAACCGCCGCAGATGATCCGCGCCTCGACGCCTTTACCCGACTGCGCGAGCGTGACCTGACGAACGGACACGGCAGCCGCTTCATCGTCGAGGGCAAGATCACCCTCGAGACGCTGCTGACGCGCAGACGCTTCGGCATCGAGAGCCTGTTCCTGTGCGAGACACGTTTGGCACCGCTGGCAGAACTGCTCAAGAAAGCGCCGCAAAGCGTGCCGATCTATGTCGCGCCGCAAGGCGTGATGGATGCGGTTGCCGGCTTCCCGATGCACCGGGGCGTGCTCGCCTGC